>CAIOHM010000093.1 GCA_903858055.1 uncultured delta proteobacterium | reverse complement strand
CACGCGCTCGCGTTCTTCGTCGCCAAGGGCGTGCTCGAAGGGAACTTCCCCGTGGATGCGCCCGACGCGCCCCCGTCGTTCCAGGCGATCGCGCGGACCGTGCAGACCGTGCGCGCGGACGCCGGTCACCTCTTCGCGACCATCGAGCTCGACAACCCGCACGCGAAGACCGCGCGAGCGCGTCTCCTCGAGGCGCTGGGGCGCGTGCACGACCAGCTCGATCACGCCTCGGCGGTGCGCGACCTCGACGTCGACGAAGCACGCATGAGCATGCCGCCGCCCCTCGTCATGACGCCCGTGCTCGTGGAGACACGCACGCTGATCGACGAGATCGATCGTGAGATCCTCGCGCTCCTCGCGCAGCGCGCCGAGCTTGGCCGCCGCGCCGGGGCCGAGAAAGAGCGCATGGGTCGTGCGATTCGAGACCGCGCGCGCGAAGAGGCGCTCCTCCACGAGCGTCGTGCGTGGGCCGGCGAGCGCGGCCTCGACGGTGAAGCGGTGGCCGGGGTCTTCGACGCGATCATGCACCTCTCGCGGCGCGTGCAAGGGGCCTGAGGGCGCGCGGGGCTCGTGGGGTTCGCGACGGCACTTGCGTTGGCGCTCGGCACCTTCGTGGTGCTTCCCTGGCTTGCGCACCGCCTTCGACGCAGTCCCCCGCGCGAAGAGCGCTTCGCTCCGCTTCGCTTCGTGCCCGAGACGAGCGGTCCCAGCGACGTGCCCCGTCACGTGGACGATCGTGCGCTCTTCGCGGCTCGTGCGCTCGTCGTGTTGCTCTTGGCGATCCTCGCGGCCGGGCCTCGCCTTCGCTCGACCTCGCTTCGCTTCCACGAAGGCGACGGAGACGCGACCGTCGTCCTCGTCCTCGACGACAGCGGGAGCATGCGCACGCGCGAAGGAGCGTCGACCCGTCTCGAAGCCGCGAAGCGAGGGCTCCTGCGTGTGCTCGACGATCTCGACGGCGGCGATCGCGTGGCGCTCGTACTGGCGGGCAAGCCGGCGCGCCTCGTGCGCGGGTTGACGCCGGATCTCGCGGCGGTTCGCGCGGCGATCCAAGAGGCCGAGGTAAGCGATCGCACGACCGATCTCCAGGGAGCCTTCGAGCAAGCGGAGTCGCTCGTCGGCGCGGAGTCCGAAGCGCAGGCGGTGCTGGTCGTCGCGACCGACGGCAACGTGCAGGGCGCGGCCCGGGTCATCGAGAGCCGCTTGCCCCTCCACCGGGTCGACGTGCCTGCCGCGCGTCGCGACGACTGCGCGGTGCTGGGCGTTACGGGGTCCCCGGGCGTCGTGCGTGCCCGCGTGGCGTGCCAAGCGCCCGCGCGGCGCACGCTCCGTTGGCGCGTGGGGGAGCGTGAGGTCGTGGCGCGCGAGGTCGACCTCGGGGCGGGCACTTCGGAGACCGCGCTCGAAGCGGGCGGGGCGAAGCCCGAGGGCCTCGTGGAGCTCGACGCCCGCGACGGCCTCCGCGAAGACGATGCGGCGCAGGTCTCGCTCGCGGGCGCGCGGCTGCGCATCGCCGTGCTCGAGCGCACCGCCGCGATGGACGACGAGGAGCGCACGCCGCCGACGCTGCTGCGCGCCTTCGAAGCCGTCGCTCCCGACGCCGAGGTGCTGCGCCTCGTTCGCGTTCCGACGGACGGATCGCTCGCCTCCTTCGACGTGCTCGCGGTCGACAACGCCGCCGCATGGACCGCCGACGAGCGCGGCGAAATTCAGCGTGCGGTGGAGGGCGGGCTCTCGCTTTGGGTCGCCTTTGGTCCCGCTTCGGGCGAAGCGCCGCTCGGAGCGTCGTTCGAGCCGTTCGTCGAGGGCACCGTCCAATGGGAGCCTGGCCGCTTTCGGGCGCGTGTCCCCGGTGAGCAAGAGGCTCCGGTGCGTGGACGCGCGCGCTTCGTGACAGCGGCGGCGCTCCGTGTAGAACCGCTCGCGACCTTCGAAGACGGCGTGCCGCTCGCGTTGCGCGCCTCTGGCGTCGATTCCGAACTCACGCTCCTCGCGGTCCCCGCCGATCCGCGCCTCGGCGACGTTTCGCTGCGCGCGGGCTTCGTGGAGTCCGTCGGAGCGGTCGTCGATCGCGCGAGGCGCGTGCGCCCGCACGGCGAGCTTCGCGCTGGAGATGTCTTGCGCGTGCCACGTGATGCGACCGTCGTGGGACCTCGCGGCGCGGTACCGGTGCTTCGCGACGGTGCGAGCCCCGTGGTCCACCTCGACCGTGTAGGTGGCTACCGCGTTACTTCTGGCGGGCGTGAGCAGGTGCGGCAGGTGACCCTCGACGAAGGCGAAGTGCTCGACGAGCCGGCGTCCGTGCGCTCGCGTGCCTCGGTGGTCGAAGCTCGTCCGGTCTTGCGCGATCGCTCGCCCTGGGTCGTCGTGCTGTTGCTCCTCGCGCTCGGCCTTGAGCTCGGCCTGCGCTTCCGCCTACGACGTCGCCGAGAGACCCTGTCATGAACCTCGTTCCGTCGCGCCCGCCCGTGCTCACGCTCCCGGCCTTCACCACGGCGCACTCGCACGCGTTTCAGCGCGCGCTCCGAGGAAAAACCCAGCGACCCGGGCCCGCCACGCAAGACGACTTCTGGACGTGGCGTGAAGCGATGTACCGGCTCGTCGACGGCCTCACCCCCGAGAGCGTGGAGGCCATCGCGCGCGCGGCGTTCGAGGAACTCTACCGATGCGGCGTGCGCACGGTCGGAGAGTTTCATTACGTGCATCATGCACCGGGTGGTGCGCCCTACGAAGACCCGAACGAGCTCGCCCACCGCGTGGTTCGCGCAGCGCTCGAAAGCGGCCTTCGCATCACGCTCCTGCGCAGCATCTACGAGCGCGCAGGTTTTGGTCGCAGCCTCGCGCGAGGCCAGGACCGCTTCGTGGACCGCTCCCTCGACGCGAGCCTCCGCGCTGTCGAGGCGCTGCAGAAGGCGTACGCGAACGAGCCGCGCGTGCGCATCGGGCTCGCTCCTCACTCGACGCGCGCGGTGAACCCTTCGTCGTGGAAGGAGATCCTCGGCTTCGCAGGGGCGCACGCCATGCCTCTCCATGCGCACGTCGCGGAGCAGCCGCGCGAGATCGACGAGTGCCTCGCCGAGACCGGCAAGCGCCCCCTCGAGTTCCTCGCGGACGAAGGCGCCATCTCATCGCGCTTCGTCGTGGTCCACGGCACGCACCTCCTCGAGCACGAGGCCGCCATGCTGGGCCAGGCGCGTTCGTTCGTGTGCATGTGCCCCACTACCGAGCGTGACCTCGGCGATGGGCTCCCGAACCTCGGCGCGCTGCGCTCTTCGGGGGTTCGCCTGTGCACGGGCATCGACAGCCACGTCGTGTGCGATCCCTTCGAAGACATGCGCGGCCTCGAGGTGCACGAGCGCCTGCGCACGCGAAAGCGCGTCGCGGCGGCGCGCGCGGGGCACCCGGCGGCCGAGCTCTGGGCTTCGGCGTCGACGGAGGGAGCCGAGGCGTGCGGCTTCCATGGAGAAGGGCCTGCGCTCACCGTGCGCACCGACGACCCCTTCTTCGCCTTCGTCGACGACGGTGACGAGCTCGATGCGCTCGTCTTTTCGGGCTCGCGCGCCCTCGACGGGCTCCTCACGTGAGCGAAGGCGAGCCGCTCTTTCGCCTCGCGTCGCGCTTCTCGCCGATGGCGGACCAGCCGCGGGCGATCGACGAGCTGTGTGCGGGGCTCGCGCGCGGCGACGTGCATCAAGTGCTCCTCGGCATCACGGGCAGCGGCAAGACCTTCACGATCGCCAACGTCATCGCGCGGTCGGGCCGCCCGGCGCTCGTGCTCGCGCCCAACAAGACGCTCGCGGCGCAGCTCTACGGCGAGCTGAAGGAGCTCTTCCCCGAGAACGCGGTCGAGTACTTCGTCAGCTACTACGACTACTACCAGCCCGAGGCGTACGTCCCTTCCTCGGACACGTTCATCGACAAAGACGCGATCATCAACGACGCGATCGATCGCATGCGCCACGCCGCGACCTACGCGCTGCTCTCGCGCCGCGACGTCATTATCGTCGCCTCCGTGAGCTGCATCTACGGCATCGGCTCGGCGGAGGCGTACCACTCGCTCGTCGTGAACGTGCAGGTCGGCGACGAGCTGCCGCGTCACGAGCTCTTGCGTCGTCTGGTCGACATTCAATACGAGCGCAACGACGCGGACTTCCACCGCGGCACGTTCCGCGTGCGCGGCGACGTCGTCGAGGTGTTCCCGGCGTACGAAGAGGCCAAGGCCATTCGCATCGAGCTCTTCGGCGACGACGTCGAGGCGATTCGCGAGATCGATCCGCTCCGGGGCAAGGTGATCCGTAGCTTCGAACGCTACGCGATCTTCCCTGGTTCTCACTACGTCACGCCGGAGCCTGACCGGATCCGCGCCATCGCCTCGATCCGCGAGGAGCTCCGCGAGCGCATCGCCTACTACGACCGCGAGGGGCGCGTGCTCGAGCGCCAGCGCATCGAGCAGCGCACGAGCTTCGACCTCGAGATGCTCGAGCAGGCCGGCTTTTGCCACGGCATCGAGAACTACTCGCGCCACCTCTCGGGCCGTAAAGCCGGCGAGGCACCGCCCACGCTCATCGACTACTTCCCGCCCGACTTCGTGCTCGTGGTCGACGAGTCGCACCAGACGGTCCCGCAGATCGGCGCCATGTTCAACGGCGACCGCGCGCGGAAGACGACGCTCGTCGACTACGGCTTTCGCTTGCCGAGCGCCCTCGACAACCGCCCGCTCAAGTTCGACGAGTGGGAGGCGCGCGCGCGGCAGGTCATCCACGTGTCGGCGACGCCCGGTGACTGGGAGGTCCAGAAGGCGCACGGCGTGGTCGTCGAGCAGCTCGTTCGTCCGACGGGCCTCCTCGATCCGCAGGTGACGCTCAGACCCGTAGCCGGTCAGGTCGACGATCTCCTCGAGGAGATTCGCGTGACCAAGGCTCGCGGGGAGCGCGTACTCGTGACCACGCTGACCAAGCGTATGGCCGAAGACTTGACGGAGTATTACCGTGAGCGCGGCGTCAGCATTCGCTACCTCCACTCGGACGTCGACACGCTCGAGCGCATCGAGATCTTGCGGGCGCTTCGCATCGGCGAGTTCGACGTGCTCGTGGGGATCAACCTGCTGCGCGAGGGCCTCGACCTGCCCGAGGTGTCCCTCGTGGCGATCTTCGACGCCGACAAAGAGGGCTTCCTTCGTAGCCGGCGCTCGTTGATTCAGACGATGGGGCGCGCCGCTCGCAACGTGAACGGAAGGGTCATCCTCTACGCGGATCGCGTGACCGAGGCGATGCGCGAGGCCATCGACGAGACCGAGCGAAGGCGCATCGCGCAGCTTGCGTACAACGAGGTTCACGGCATCGTGCCCGCAACGACCGTGCGCTCGATCGACTGGTCGAACCCCGCCATGGGCGCGGGCGATCACCTCCGCATCGCGGCGACGAAGGGCGACGACGACGAGGCGAGCGACCCGGCGGAGCGCATCGAAGCGCTTCGCACGCGCATGCTCGAGGCGGCCGAGGCGCTCGACTTCGAGAAGGCGGCGCGGCTGCGCGACGAGCTACGCAGGCTCGAAGGAGAGGGATCGCTCGCCGGCGCGCCGAGCACCTACGACCCCTACGACCGCACGCAAAAGAAGGCGAAGCGCTCGCAAGCGTTGCCCGCGGCATCGACGCGGCCTGCGGGCGCCCGCGCAGGGAAGCGCACGCGCCGCTGAGCGAACACGCCTGCGATCAGAACGCGACGTCGGCGCGCGGGTCGAAGCCCTCGCTCACGGGCGCCGCGGCAACCCACCGATCGATCGCGCCCTCGTCGCCCGCGGGCATGACGAGGCGCAGGTGCACGTAGAGGTCGCCCGGCTCGGCCTTGCTGCGCGCCACGCCCTTGCCTCGCAGGCGAAGAATGGCCCCCGCTTGGGTCTTGGGCGGCACCGTGAGCGTGACCGAGCCGTCGACCGTGGGCACGCGCACCTTCGCGCCCTTCCACGCCTCGGCGATCGTGACGGGCAGGTCCACGTGAAGGTCGTCCCCCTCGCGCCGAAAGAACTTGTGCGCGCCGACCTCGATGGTGAGCGTGAGCGTGCCCGGCGGGCCGCCCGCGGGGGAGAGGCCGCCGCCGCCGCGGATCGTGAGCTTCTCGCCGTCGCGGACGCCCGCGGGGATTCGAATCTTCAGCGGCTCGGTGCGCGAGGGGTGGGAGCGCACGTCGATCGTGGCGCCACGCACCGCGGCGGCGAAGTCCACGTGCACGGTGGCGACGGCATCGGCGCCGGGCACGCGCGAGGGCGCACGCTGGCGGTCCTGACGATCGAAGAGGTCGCCGAAGAGGTCGTTCAAGCTCGAGTTGACGTTCGAGCCGAAGAGGTCGTCGAAGCTGAAGCCGCCCGCACCGCCCGGTGCGCCGCCGGCCGCGCTCGGTCGACCGCCGTGGCGCCGATAAGCGCGCATGCGTTCGGGGTCGAAGCCTTCGCGCAAGCCGTCTTCGCCGAATTCATTGTAGAGTGCACGCTTGTCGTCGTCCGAGAGAACGTCGAACGCGCGGTTGACGGCCTTGAACTTCGCCTCGGCCGCCTTGTCGTCCGGGTGGCGGTCCGGGTGGAGGTCCTTCGCGAGCTTGCGGTACGCGCGCTTGATCGTGTCGGCGTCCGCGTCTCGGGAAACCCCAAGCAAGGCGTAGTAGTCCTGAGCCATCGCGAGCACCCTAAGTCGTGCGGGTGGAGCGGGCAACTCACCTTCGGGAAGGTCGCCGCATTTCACGACGGCACGCGCGTGCCCGTTGCCGCGAATACGCTTCGCGGCTCGGCATCATGGCTTGGGCCGATCGGCGGGCCCGGTGCTCGTCACACCCGAGAAGGGGATCTCGACGGCCCACCGTTCGCCTTCGCGCACGCACGTCACACGCCCATGCTCGACGGCCTCGTTCGCTCCGAACAGCTCGACGACCGCGCGTTCGCCGCGAACCTCGCTCGTCGTGCGCAGCGGCTCGAAGCGCGTCACCATGAACGCGTCGATCAAGAGCTCGGAGGGCTCCACGCGTCGACCGAGCACCACGGAGGCGCGCTTGGCTCGCTCGTCGAGGTCGCGCCGCGAGGGTTCGGGCAGCGACGCGAGCGCACGCTTGGCGCGCTCGAGGTCTTCGTCTGCGTGGCGCAGATCGTCGAGGAAGCCCACCACCGCCCGCCCGGGATCGTCGACCTCCTTGCGGCACCCGATCGTGACCGCCGCCAGTGTGAGCAGCAGGGCCGAACGGAATCCAAGGGCAACGCGACGCACCGCGCGACCGTACCGCGCCTGGCGTCGCGCGCAAACGGGGACCGCGCGCCGGGAAATCCAGCGAATTCCTGCGCAGCCGCGCAAACGCTGCGAGAAGTTCGCACGATGTCCTACATGTCAATACAGTGAACGCGTGACCCCACGTCCGCTGCGCCTCTCCTGGTCCGACCGCCCTGTCGACTTCTCCGCCTCTGGCCCGGGCGTGGTCCGCGCCGAGCGACCGCGACGCTTCGCGACGCAGGACGGCCGCGGCGAGTTCTACGAAGGCGACAACCTCGCGTCGCTCGACGAGCTCGTGCGTGCGCGCCCCGGCTCGGTCTCGCTCGCGTACATGGACCCGCCCTTCGACACGGGGCGTGTCTTCGAGACTCAGGGTCGCCTTGCGGAAAGCGGCGTCTCCGTCGCCTATGACGACCGCTGGAGCGATCGTGCGGCGTGGCTCGAGGCCCTGGCGGAGCGTCTCGTCCGCGTGCGCGAACTGCTGGCGCCCCACGGCTCGGTGGTCGTGCACGTGGACCCGCGGACGAGTCACTACGTGAAGGTGCTCATGGACGAGCTCTTCGGCGAGGAGAACTTCGCGAGCGAGATCGTGTGGCGCTACCGCCGATGGCCCGCGAAAACCCGCAACTTCCAGCGTGTGCACGACGTGATGCTCCGCTACCGGAAGGACGCGCGCGTCGAAGGGCGCTGGAACCCGCTGTACGAAGACCTCGCGCCCTCGACGAAGGCCACGTGGGGCACGCGCAAGCAGCGCGCCGTGGTCGACGCGGGCGGCAAGCGCCTCCGCTCGACGACGCTCGAGGAGGAGTCCAAGGGCGTGCCCATGGGCGACGTCTGGGACATCGGCGTCGTGGCGCCGGTGGCGAAGGAGCGCACGGGGTACCCCTCGCAAAAGCCCGAGGCGCTCCTCTCGCGCATCGTGACGAGCCTCTCGAACGAGGGCGACTGGGTGCTCGATCCCTACGCGGGCAGCGGGACCACGGCGGCCGTTGCGTGGAAGCTCGGTCGCCGCTTCGTGACGATGGACCTCGGCGAAGCCTCCCGCGCCGTCGTGCACGAGCGCCTCGCGGGCATCGGGGCCACCCTTTTCGAGGGCGAGTCGTACGAAAAATCGCAGCAAACTCGAAAGATCGCCGCGGCATGAGCCGGAAGGGCGAAACTTTTCCATCCAACGAGCCGTATCCGCACGAGAGAGGCCTCACGCCTCCCGTCGCCCTCGATTCGGACGATTCGCCATGACCGTTTCCGTCAAGCAAATCTACGCCGCGCTGGCCGTTCTCGCGGTCGGTATCATCCCCATGTTCCTCAACAAAGAGGTCGGGCAGTACACGCTCGCGGTGGCCCTCGTGGCTGCCGTCGTGAACCTGCTCGGTTCTGGAGGCAGCGGTGCGCAGAACGCCCCCGTCGTCGAAGCGGTCCGCCGCGCGGCGAACGGCGAACGCCCCATGGCCCCCGCGGACGCCAGCCCCGACGTTGCCCGCATCATCGAAGAGGTGGGCAACCTCGTGGACTCGCAGAAGCGCCGCGAGCAGGAGAGCGCCCAACGCCGCGTCGCCGTCGCGGGTCTCGGAGACGCCGTGCGCCGCGCCCTCGCGGGTGAGCGCGTCGTGCCGACCGACGACATCCCCACCGACGTCGCCCGCGTTTACGACGAGCTCGGTCGCTTCGTCGACCTGCGCCGCCGCGAGGAGGCCGAGGAGCAGACGCGCAAGAACATGTACGTCGTGCTCACGGACGCCGTGAAGCGCGCCTGGGGCGGCGAGCACACGAGCGCCCCGCAAGACGCGCCGAACGACCTCATTCGTCTCTACGACGAGCTGCGCAACCTCGTCGAGGCGCGCCGCAAGGAAGCCACCGACCTCGCGCTCAAGAAGTCCGAGATCGACCAGAGCGAGTGGAACGTCGAAGAGGCGGGCAAGCGCCTCGCGGACAACATGGAGAGCGCGCTCTCCGCCGTCGACGAGACCTCGGGCGTCATCCGTGACCTCGCCGCCACCGTGCGCGAAGTCGCCTCGCACGTCGAGTCGCTCACGGGCAGCGCCGACGAGTCGACCTCCTCGGTGCGCGAGATCGCCGCCACGAACGACGAAGTCGTCGAGAACGTGATCGAGCTCGCGAGCTCCGTCAAAGACGGCGCGAAGCAGATGGAAGAGATGCACGCCTCCATCAAGGAAGTCGCGCGCTCCGTCGAAATGCTCTCGCAAACCGCCGAAGAGACCTCGAGCAGCATGAACGAGATGGACGTCTCGATCGCGCAGGTTCAGTCGAACGCGAACGAGACCGCCCGCCTCTCCGAGGAAGTCGCCCTCGACGCCGAAAAGGGCGCGGAAGCCATCCTCAAGACGCTCTCCGAGATGTACCGCATCAAGGAGTCCTCGCAGGAGGCCGTGGCCGTCATCTCGAACCTCGGCTCGCGCATCGAGGCCATCGGCCAGATCATCAACGTCATCGACGACGTCGCCGAGCAAACGAACCTCCTCGCGCTCAACGCCGCCATCATCGCGGCGCAGGCCGGTGAGCAGGGCAAGGGCTTCGCCGTCGTCGCCGACGAAATCAAGGAGCTCGCCGAGCGCGCCGGTGCGAGCACCCGCGAGATCACCGATCTCGTGAAGACCGTTCAGGCCGAGTCCCGCAACGCCATCGCGGCCGTCGAGCGCGGCAACCACAACGTCGACCGCGGCGTCGAGGTCTCGAACGAAGCGGAGCGCGCGCTCAAGAAGATCCTCGAGTCGTCGCAGAAGTCGACGAACATGGTCCGCGCGATCGCCCGCGCGACCGTCGAGCAGGCCAAGGGCTCGAAGCAGGTCACGGACGCCATCGGCCGCATCGCCGAGACGATGCAGCAGATCGCCGCGGCCACGCAGCAGCAGACCCGCGCCTCGGACATCATCCTCAAGAGCTCCGAGAAGATGCGCATCATCGCCTCGCACGTCGAGCGCTCCTCGCAAGAGCAGGCGCGCGGCTCGAAGCAGCTCCTCGGCGTCATCGAGCACATCTCGAACATGGTCCGCGCGCTCAACCAGAGCGAGCGCAGCCAGCTCCGTTCGAGCGAGCAGCTCATCGCCGCCGTCGGCCGCATCGAAGACGCGGTGCGCGGCCAAGACGGCACCCTCAAGCAGCTCATGGGCTCGATCGACCGCCTCAAGAAGTCGCTCTGATCCGAGGCCCACGAGGCCAACGTGGAACGCGCGGACCCCTCGGGGCCTGCGCGTTTTGCTTTTCTCGGGCGACGATTTCGAGCACGCTCCACGAGGCATGCAGCCGACCGCGAAGCGCACCATCCTCGTCATCGACGACGAGGTGCACATCGTCCTCGGGCTCCGTGACGCCCTGGAGTTCGAGGGCTTTCGTGTGGTCTCGGCGCACCGCGGCCTCGAGGGCGTCGAGCTCGCCAAGAAGGAGAAGCCCGACGCGATCCTCCTCGACCTGATGCTCCCGGACGCCAACGGCTACCAGGTGTGCGCGCAGATTCGCGCCATCGACCGGCGCGTGCCCATCTTGATGATCACCGCGCGCTCACAAGAGGTCGACAAGCTCCGCGGCTTCGACGCAGGCGCGGACGACTACGTCACGAAGCCCTTCAGCGTGAACGAGGTGCTCGCGCGCCTGCGCGCGATGGTGCGCCGCGCCGAGTGGCAGCCGCAGACCCCCGAGGCGACAATCATCGGCCAAGCCTCCGTGAGCTTCGGCGCGCAGACCTGCCGGCGCGACGGGCGCGAGGAGCAGCTGAGCTTCTACGAGGTCGAGGTGCTGCGCCTTCTGCTCGAGAAACAGGGGCAGGTGGTCGCGCGCGACGACATCTTGCAGCGCGTCTGGGGGCTCGAGAACGTGGCGACCAACCGCACGGTCGACAACGTCATCGTGAAGCTGCGCAAGAAGGTCGAGCCCGTGCCCGACAAGCCCGCGCACATCCTCACGGTCTACGGCGTCGGCTACAAGCTCGTCTGAGGGCGTGCGCCGCCCGCGCCGCGCTACTTCTTCTCGAACGCGAGCGAGGCGGAGTTGATGCAGTAGCGCAGCCCCTTGGGCCCCGGTCCGTCGTCGAAGACGTGGCCGAGGTGCGCGCCGCAGCTCGTGCACACGACCTCGGTGCGCACCATGCCGAAGGACCGGTCCACGTGCTCCTCGACGTGCTCGGACACGGAGGGCTCGCGGAAGGAAGGCCAGCCGCAGCCCGAGTCGAACTTGCTCGCGGAGGCGAAGAGCTCGTCGCCGCAGCATACGCAGCGGTAGGTTCCTTGCTCGTGGTGGTCCCAGTAGCGGCCTGTGAAGGCGCGCTCGGTCGCGGCCTGGCGCGTGACCTCGAACTCCATGGGGGCGAGCTGTGCCCTCCACTCGACTTCGGACTTCTCGACGCGACGCTTCGTCATGGTCCTGCATCGATGCTGAATCAGTCGCGCGGTTGCGCACCCGCGCTCCGTGTCATTCTTTTCGCGGAAAGAGGCCTTCTCACCCCTCCGGCGCGGTGGCACAATCAACGGACTTCCCAAGAGAGCGTCATGCACAAAGTACTGGTCGTCGACGACAGCATCACCGTGGCCCGTCAGCTTCAGAAGATCCTCGAGAGCAGCGGGGACCTGCAGTTCGTCGGCCACGCGAAGAACGGCGCCGAGGCGCTCAAGATGAAGGCGACCGAGAACCCCGACATCGTCTGCATGGATATGTCCATGCCGATCATGGACGGCGTGCAGACGCTCCGCGCGATGATCGCCAAGGACCCGAACGCGAAGGTCGTCATGATCAGCTCGCTCGCGGGCGTTGGCGACAAGTTCAACGAGGTCATCAAGCTCGGCGCCAAGAACGTCCTCGCGAAGCCCTTCGAGGCCGAGCAGGTCCTTGCCACGCTGCGCGCGGTGCTCGCGGGCGGCTAACCTTCTTCCACGACTTCTTCGGCGACCGCGGGGGCATGGTGGGCCGCGGGTGTTTCTCCCCGAGTCCGCGCGTGAGCGGCATCAGGAGGGTGGACGATGGCAGTCAAGTTCTTCGGGCAGTACCTGGTCGAGCAGCGCGTGGTCACGTCGGACCAGATCCTCGCGGCGATTCAGCTCCAAGAGAAGCGCAACCTCAAGTTCGGCGACATGGCGGTCCAGCTGGGCTTCGTCACCGAGCGCCAAATGGAGACGGCGCACAAAGCGCAGCGTCGCGAAGATCTGCCCCTCGGCGACATGCTGGTGAAGCTCGGCTTCCTCACGAACTTCCAGCGTGAAGCCGTCATCGCGCGGCAGAAGTCGCAGCACCTCTACATCGGCGAGGCGCTCGTCGAGATCGGCGCGGTCGATCACGGCAAGCTCGAGCACTACCTCAACGAGTTCAAGCTCGACCAAGCCGCGTACGTCACCGACGACATCGAGATGCCCGAGGAGGTCCCGCACCCGGACTTCTGCCGCTTCTGCGCGGACATCACGTACAAGCTCCTCACGCGCATGGCCGGCATCCGCCACCGCCCGGTGCCCGCGCAGGTCGTCGACGCCCTCGAAGGCAACGACGTCGTCGTCTCGATGAACATGCTCGGCACGGTGAACGCGATGTTCATCGTCTCCGTCTCGCGCGACATCATGATCGCGATCGCGAAGTCCGTGCTCGAAGAGCCCGACGTCTCCGCCGAGCCCGAAGAGGTCCTCGTCGACACGGTGAAGGAGTTCGCGAACGTGGTCCTCGGCAACGTCGTCGCGAAGGCCCAAGTGAAGGGCTACAAAGTGGAGATCGTGCCGCCGGAGCTGCTCGAGGTCGGCGACGGCCTCGTCGCAGTGCCCGAAGAGATGGTCGGCGTGTACTTTCCCGTGGTCGTTCCCGATGGATCCCGCTGCGAATTCGCGCTCTTCGTGAGCCCGTGAAGTCCCGCTTCGTCGCCCCGTTCCTCCTCGCCCTCGCGACCCTCGCCGCGGCCTCGGTCGTGTTTGCCGACGAGGGCCCGCGTGAAGCGCCCGAAGCTGCGCAGGCCACGGACGACGGCGCGTTCGTGCAAGGCGAGAAGTCCGTCGAGACCCGCCTCCTCGCGCCCTGCTGTTGGAACGGCACCCTCGACGTGCACGAGAGCGACCTCGCGCGCGACCTTCGCCGCGAGATCCGCGCGCGCCTGCGTGGCGGCGAGAGCGTGGACCAGGTCGAGGAGAGCCTCGTCGTCCGCTACGGCGAGCGCGTGCGTGCCACACCGAAGAACGAGCGCATCGGGCTCTTGCTCGGCGCGGGTGTTGGCGGCGTGTTGCTCATGGCGGTCATGCTCTTGCGCAAGTCCGTGCGCACGGCGCGCCCGCGCACGGCCCCCGTGGCCATGCCGAGCGTGGCGCGGGACATGTGGGACGAGCGCCTCGACGAAGAGATCGAGCGCCGCCGTTCGCTCATTTCTTGAAGAGGTCGCCCCAGGAGACGAAGGCGACCAGGGCGAGCATGATCATGAGCCCGAAGGCGTGGATCCGCGCCTCCATCTTCGCGTCGGGCTTGCGCCGCGAGAGGGCCTCGATGCCGAGGAAAATAAGGCGGCCGCCGTCGAGGCTCGGGAACGGGAGCAGGTTGAACCAGCCGAGGTACGCGCTGAGGATCGCGAGGGTCTTGAGCGCGTCACCCACGCCGGAACGCACGGCACCGGCGACCTCTTTCGCGATGCCTACAGGCCCCGAGAACTCGGCCTTCTCCTTGCCCGTCAGCGTGCGCACGAGCCCGCGAATCTGCATGTAGACTACACGGGTGGGCTCCGTGAGGGCAAGCCCCAGGCTCTCGCCGAGGCCGACGCTCTCATGGCGAATCGACGGCATGATGCGGATCTTGCCTTCGGAGTCCGAGCCCTTCGCGCCGGGCGTGACCTGCACCTCGCGGCGCTGGCCCTCGCGCTCGTACGCGACCGCCACGGCCTCACCGGGGTGCGCGCCGATCGTCGAGCGGAGGTCGTCCCAGCTCTGCACGGCCTTGCCTGCGACCTCGAGGATCTTGTCGCCGGTCACGAGGCCCGCCGCCTCCGCTGCGCCGTGCGGCATGACGGTCACGCGCATGGACTTGTCGTCGATGATGTCGCGGCCACCGAGGAAAAAACCGAAGAACAGCAGCACCGAGGCGAACGCGTAGTTCGCGAGGGGCCCCATGGCGATCGCCTCGACGCGCGCCGGGAGCGAGGCGTTCGCGTAGCTGCCCTTGTCGTTCGGATCGATCTCGTCGAACGGGTTCATCCCGTCGATCTGCACGTAGGCGAGGAAGGGGATGAGCGCGATCTGGTACGTGGTCTCGCTGCCCTTCGGCTGGT
>CAIOHM010000092.1 GCA_903858055.1 uncultured delta proteobacterium | reverse complement strand
GGCTGCTGCGAAGCCCGCGAAGAAGGCTGCTGCGAAGCCCGCGAAGAAGGCTGCTGCGAAGCCTGCGAAGAAGGCCGCTGCGAAGCCCGCGAAGAAGGTCGCTGCGAAGCCTGCGAAGAAGGCCGCTGCGAAGCCCGCGAAGAAGGTCGCTGCGAAGCCCGCGAAGAAGGCTGCTTCGAAGAAGAAGTAGTGCTGCGCGTCGTGCGCGCCTGCTTCAGGGAGCGCCCGTGAGGCGGTCTCGCACGGGCGTCGTCACGACGAACGCGGCAAAGCCATCGGCTTCGCCGCCGGGGTGCACCGTGACGGTTACCGCGCCGGGAGCGCCGGCGTCATCCTCGTGAAACGTCGCCGTCGTGCGCGCCGAACTCCCGCTGCGGGCGAGGACGATCCCAGCCTCCGTGAGCTCGAACGCTTCGAGCTCCGCGGATCCGTCTCCGTTCACGCGCACCCGAAGCCGGAGCCGTGCGCGGCCGCGTGCGGCTTCGATGGCGACGCGGCGCTTTCCTGCGCGCTCGACGACGACGGCGCCCACCTGCGCCAAGGCATCGAACTCCCGCGCACCGTCCGCGCGCTCGAGCAGAGCCCGCGGCACGTGCTCGTGAACCTCGCTCACGGGGCCCACGAGCCCTCGCCACCGCTCGACGCTCCGAAGGCAAGCTTGCCGCCGCGCCGAGGTCGGTGTCTCTTTGCAGAGTGCACGTTCTTGGCGTGCGGTGGCTCGGCACGTGATCGCATCGCTCGCCTCGAGCGCGTCGCAAGGCTGGGTGCGGCGCGCCGCGAGGGCGAGGCAGAGCGCGTCGCGGCCGCGCGTCGCGTCGTGGGGGTCGACGGCGGGGCAAAGCGTCGGCTCCGCGCGGGCGACGGCGGCGGCGACGACGCAGCGAGCCTCGAGCGCGTCGAGCGCGACCTTCGAGCACGGTTCGTGGCTCTTTGCGTGGACGGCTTCGACCACGCGGCACATGTCGCGGGCGAGGGAGGCGAGGCCAAGGTCCTCCAGCGCGTCGTTCGCGAGGGCGCCCAGCGGTGGGAGCGCGGCGACGCACGCCTCGAAGGTGGTGAAGCGCGCGGCCTCCTCGGCGAGGTTCACGAGGCGTGCGCGGCCCGGCGGAGGCACCTCCTCGCGAGGCGACCCTACGAGATCCTCGAGCCCCGTCCCAGCGGCAGCGGGCGCAGGAGGGGGGGACGGCCGTTCAGGTGCGACCGCGATCCGCTCCGGGGGCGGCGGGTCGTCTTCGCAGCCCGCGAGCGCTAAAACGTAGAGCCCGAGGGAAATGAGCGCGCGGCTTTTGACACCTGAACACATAGCCAGTACCTTGGGTCCATCGATTCGGCGCCGTGCGCGCCTCAATCCCGCCTAAGTCCTTCGCAGCGCCTTCTGCCCGCGTCACGTTAGGCCCGTCCTGCTCCCAACGCATCGAGGTTTTTCCATGGAAGACAAGAGCCGCCTCAAGGCCGTCGAACTCGCCGTCGCCGCCATCGAGAAGGAGTACGGCAAGGGCTCCATCATGCGTCTCAAAGACGACGCGGTCGCGGCGGAGGTGGCGGTCGTCTCGTCGGGCAGCCTCTCGCTCGATCTCGCGCTCGGCATCGGCGGCTACCCGCGCGGCCGCATCATGGAGGTCTTCGGCCCCGAGTCGTCGGGCAAGACCACGCTCGCGCTCACCGTCGTCGCCAACACCCAGAAGCATGGAGGCGTCGCGGCGTTCATCGACGCCGAGCACGCGCTCGACGTGACCTACGCGGCCAAGCTCGGCGTGAACGTCGAGGAGTTGCTGGTCTCTCAGCCCGACACCGGCGAGCAGGCGCTCGAGAT
>CAIOHM010000091.1 GCA_903858055.1 uncultured delta proteobacterium | reverse complement strand
GGCCGCGGGCCACGCGAACTTCAGGCTCGTGGGGCCGTTCGGGGTGAGCGACGCGGCTGCGCCCGCAGGCCACGTGGGGGTCTCGGGCAGCGCCGTCGCATCACCGCCCGCATCCGTACCGCCGCCCGCGTCCTCGAGGGTCGATCCGCCGTCGGGGAGCACACCTGGCCCTGCGGAGCTGCCGTCGTCGCTGCAACCGAGGAACGAGAGCACGACGGCCACCGACGCGGCAGAGGCGAGGACGAACTTGCGCATGGCTGCGAGGATCGCCGAAGCCTGGCATACCCGCAAGGCGACGCGACGTGGCCGAGGCAAGCGGACGTGCACGCCCGCTCGCCGCGCGCAGAAGTCACTGGATGGACGGGCCCTCGAGCGGCGTGCGCACGTGCCAGCCCCAGCAGAGGAGCTTGTTGCGGGTGTCGTAGCCGCAGTTCGTGTTCTCGCCCGCGATGAGGCGCGAGAAGTTGAGGTCCGTCGGCGGGCGGAGGAAGCCGTAGTCGTTCGGATCCCAGCCCCAGCACGCGAGGGTGGCGTTCGTCCGGCGCGCGCACGCGCTCTCCGAGCTCACCGCGAGCTCCGCGAAGGTGCCCGTCGGAACGCTGTTCACGACGGCCGGGTTGTTCGGGCTGCCCCAGCAGGAGATGGTGCCGTCCGTCTTGATGCCGCAGGCGACGTTCTCCCCGCAGCCGATCGCGGTGAACCGGTCGCTCGCGTTCGGCGACCCCAGCCCCTGGCCGTTGCAGCTGACCGCGCCGCTCGTGCGGCGCACGCAGACGGCGCTGCGCGCGGTGCAGATCTCCATCGCGTTGCCGACCGTGTCCACGACGCCGTCGATCGTGGTGTGGCCCCAGCATGAGACCCGCCGCGTGTTCGCCTCGATGCCGCAGGTACCGTTTTGGCCCGCGCGGATCGCCGAGTAGGTCCGGCCCGCCGGCGCGGGGACGCTCGTGATGAAGGACGCGCCCCAGCACTGCGTGGTCCCGTCCGGCTTGAGCCCGCACGCGTGCTGGCTGCCGACCGTGACGTCCGCGAACGGCGCGAGGCTCGCGGGCATGCCGGCGCGCACCGGGTCCGTCGCTTCGACGTTGCCCGCGTACACGACCGCTCCCGCGGTCGTCTGCAGCGCGAGGCGGTTGCCTCCCCAGAGGAGCGGCCGCAGGTAGTCGCCGAGGGGCACGGTGCTCTCGACGCTGATCCGCGAGTCACCCCAGCACGTGTAGCCCCCGGTGAGCGTGCGCCCGCACACGAAGTCACCGCCGAAGCCCGCGCCGGGCGACACCTCGATGTAGGCGCCCGCCGGCGCAGCCTGCGCCGCCGCCGAGCCGCTCCAGCACTGGAGCGTGTCGTCGAGCTTGACGCCGCACGAGGTCGTGGGGCCGAGGCGGAGGCGCTTGAACGCCACGTTCGCGGGCGCGAGCGTCGCCGGCGAGCAGGTCGCGAGGCCGTTGCGACCGAGGGCGCACACGCCGTTGCGGCTCGACTCGAGGAGCGCGTAGTTGCCCGCCGGGAGCGCGTTCGCCGTCGCGCCGCCCCAGCAGGTCACGGTCGTGCCGTCGAGCGAGAGCGCACAGCCGCCGTTCGCGAACACGGCGATGTCGTGCGCCGTGGTGCCCGCGGGTACGGCGATGCCCGTGGCGTTCTTGCCCCAGCACTTCACGGTGCGGTCCGTGGTGGCGATGGCACACGCGTGATCCTCTGCGACGCGGAGCGAGGTGAAGGCGCCCGTCGCCGGGAAGGCCGTCGCGCCGTTCGTCGTGTCGAACGCGGGGCCGACGCAGCTGATCAAGCCGTTCGAACGGCGGCCGCACGCGCTGCCGGTCGGCGTGAGCCCCACCTCGGCGAAGCTGCCGGCGAGCGTGCGCGAGAGGCCCATCTGCTGGCCCTGACCCCAGCAGGCGACCCTGCCGTCGCCCGGGCGGACCGCGCACGAGTGCCAGGTGCCCGTCGCCATCGTGTGGCTCGGCACCACGGGCGGAGGGCCTGCGTCCACCGGGCCCGCGTCCACGAGCGGCGCGCCTGCATCGACGCCCGCATCCGCGCTCGGCGTGCCCGCGTCCGCACCCGCGTCCGTGGTCGTCACGGTCGCGTCCGCGCTGGCATCGGCGCTCGGCGCCCCCGCGTCCGTCACCGGGGTCGCGCTGTCGGGAGTCGTGGAACCGCCCGCGTCCGAAGGAGCAGGCGTACCCGCGTCGTCGGACGCACTGCACCCGAACGCGCCCGCGAGAAGCAGCGCAACGGGGAGACGGTGAACGAGAGACTTCGGGAGACGCATGCTCACTCCTGGAGGCGAAAACGGACGCGACCGGTCTCGTATGCGCAACGTCTACGCGTGTCCAAGGAAACCGCGTTCCCTCACCACGCGATCGATTTCACCTCGTCGCGCACCGTGCCGCTCAGCGTGATCGTGTGCTCGCCGCTCGTCGTGCCGCAGCGGAAGGTGACGTGGCCCACGGCTTTCGCGGGCGTCACGGGCGCTCCGTCGCACGCAATGGATACCGTCTTCCAGTATGCATCCGTCACCGATACGTCGTGATCGGCGCGTCCCGTCACCTCGGCCCCGCGGAAGCGGATCGTCATCGACTCGGCGCTCGGCCTCTCGATCGCGAGCAAGTCACCCGCGATCGCGCGCGGCCAGCTGCGACCGACGAGCGCCGCCGTCACGGGCCGGAGCACGCCTTGCTTGTCGTAGATGCCCCAATCGCCAGGCTCGCGCTGCCACGCGGTGGCCGAGGCCAACGTGCGGTCCTGGAGCTTCATCTCTTCGTGGAGCCAGCGCGGGCCGCGCGGAATCGACTGGTCGCACCCGAACTCGGTCACGAAGAGCGGCGTCTGCCACGCCTGCGCCTCCTCGAGCGCGCCGAGCATGCTCTTCTCGAGCACCTTCGGGTCTTCGCTCTCCCAGTTGTTCTGGCTCGGCTGCGTGAACCACGCCGTGTAGATGTGCGGCGAGTACACGCCAGGGCCCGCCGCCCACGGCGTCTCGGGCCGCTCGCTGCGGTCGCTCTGGTTGCGCAGCGCCTCGGGCTCGAAAAACACGGGCAGTGAGCGGTCGACGGCGTTCATGACCTTCGCGAACCGCTCGTGGAAATCACGAAGGAACGTGAAGCCACCGACGATGGGCGGCACGGGCTCGTTGAACGCCTCGATGCCAAGGATGGTCGTGTCCGAGGCCACGTGCGCGACCACGTACTTCGTCGCGGCGATGTGTGCATCTTGCAGCGATCGGCCGTCGCGCGCGGCCTTGTCGCGGAAGAAGTTCCACCCCGCGTTGATCACGATTTCGTCGAGACGCCACTCTTCCTTGTAGGGCCCCTCACGGAGCTGATCCGGCCGCGGTTCGGGCACGATCGCCCAGAGCGGCGCGCCGTCTTGGCCGATCTCTTTCGAGTAGGCGTCTTGGTGCATGTCGAGCAGCAGGTGAATCCCGTGCTTTCGTGCGAGCGCGCGCAGGCCGTCGAGCTTCGCGAGCACCGCGGGGTTGTACTGGCCCGGCTCCGGCTCGACGATGCTCCAGTTGATCGGGATGCGAAGGACGTTCTGACCGAGCGCCTCGAAGTCCGCGAGGTTCTGCTCCGTGAGGTCGGGGAACTCCTCCTGAGCTTGGCGTCCGCCGGAGAGCTCCGGGTCGAAGAGGCCCTTCACCTTGGCGTTGTAGCCGTGAAAGAGACGCTGGCGCCCGAGGCCGTCGCGGAAGACCCGACCTTCGACGCGCACCGCCCAAGGGTCGCCGTTCGCGCTTCGCGAAGCAGGCGGCGGCGAGGCGCTGTTCGAGCAGGCGGCGGCGGAGACGAGGATTCCGAAGCCGACCGCGACGGTGGCGAGCGTGGCGGGGAGACGCATGGCGGCGAGTGTGGACCCGGCCGGCACCTCGGACAAGTGCCTGCGTCGGTGCATCCGCGCCGCCGCTGGTCTAGCGTTCTACTCCCGATGAGCTCGCTGACCTCGCTCCCCGCGCACCGCCTGCTTTCCTTGCTCGAGTCCCGCGAGGTCTCGTCGGCCGAGGTCGTCCGCGCGCACCTCGACCGCATCGAGCGCTACGACGGCGCGCTCAAGGCGTACACGAAGGTCTTCGCGGACCAGGCCATGGCCCAGGCCCACGTGGTCGACGACGCGCGCATGCGCGGGCTCGCGCTCGGCCGCCTCGCGGGGCTGCCCGTGAGCGTGAAGGAGTGCTTCGACATCGAGGGCGAGCTCACGACCATCGGCGTGCCGAAAAAGAACCGCCCCGCGGCGCGCACGGACGCGGCGATGGTGAAGCTCCTGAAGCGCGAAGGCGCGGTGATTCTCGGCCGCACGAACGTCTCGCAGCTCATGCTGTTCAACGAGTCGTCGAACCCGGTCTTCGGCCGCACCTCGCACCCGATGAGCCTCGCGCACACGCCGGGCGGATCTTCCGGCGGTGAGGCGGCGGCCGTGGGCGCAGGCATGTCGCCGCTCGGCATCGGCACGGACATCGGCGGCAGCATCCGTGTGCCTGCGGCGTTCTGCGGCATCGCGGCGCTCAAGCCCACCCTCGATCGCTGGCCGATGCAGGGCGTCGCTTCGGGCATTCCGGGTCAAGAGGTGATCCGCGGCATGTGCGGCCCCATGGCGCGCACCGTGCGCGACATCGTCCTCGCGATGAAGGCCTTCGATCCTCAGGAAATGTCCTCGCTCGACGGTCGCACGCCGCCGCTCCCCTGGCCCGACCCCGACGCGGTCGACGTGCGCTCGCTTCGTGTCGGCTTCTACGTCGACGACGGCTTCGTGCGACCGAGCCGCTCCGTCGAGCGCGCGCTGCGCGTGGCGGTGAAGGCGCTCGAGGCACAAGGGGTTCGCGTCGTCGAGTTCCGCCCCCCCGAGGTGAGCCGCGCCATCGGGATGTACTTTGCAGCTTTGTCCGCGGACGGTGCCCAGACCATGGAGCGCAGCGTCGCGGGCGGCCCCGTCGAGAAGCCCTTGCGCGGACTGAAGGCCATTGCGCAGCTCCCCAAGGGCGTTCGCGAGCGTCTCGCGCAGACCGCGGGTTTCCTCGGAGAATCGCTCCTCGAGCAGCTCCTCGACAACCTCGGCGAGAAGTCCGTCGCCGACCTCTGGTCGCTCACGGCGGCCATGCGCGCCTACCGCGCGACGTTCCTCGAGAGCATGCGCGAGGCCGGCATCGACGCGATCCTCACGGTGCCCTATGCGACCGCGCCCCTCCCCCACGGCATGTCGCAGAACTTCGTCATGGCAGGGAGCCCCGCCATGCTGTTCAACCTGCTCCAGCTGCCTGCGGCCATCGTGCCCGTGAGCACCGTGCGTGCGAGCGAGACCGCGAGGAGCCCAATCCTTGGCCTCCTCGATCGCCACGCCGCGAAGGTCGACCGCAAGAGCGCGGGGCTGCCGCTCGCGGTGCAAATCGCCGGGCGCCCCTGGGACGAGGCCACGGTTCTCGCGCTCTCGCTCGCGCTCGAAGAGGCCGTCGCACAAGACCCCGAACGCCCGCGCCTGCCGCTGGAAGGCCCGATCGGGACCGTGCGCGCGACCGACGACGACGGCGAGGACGAAGACGACGACGCGAGCCGCGACGGCACGGGCGGCCTGTGAGGTTGGC
>CAIOHM010000090.1 GCA_903858055.1 uncultured delta proteobacterium | reverse complement strand
GCGCGCTTTCTGCCCGTGCTGCCGCCCGGTGGGAGCTCGCCACCGTTGGCCACCCACGTGGCCCTCGTCGTCGAGTCGCTCGGTCGCTACCTCGAGTACGCGCTCGTGCCGCGCGACCTCACGGTCCGTGGGGCCATCCTGCGCCGCGAAGAGGGCCATTTCGTGGTCACGTGGGCGTATGTCGCGGTGGGGATCGTGGGCGCCGTCGGCGTCGCGCTCGCGCTGATGCTCGCCCACGCGAGGCGGCTCGTCGTGGGCCTGGCGCTGCTCTCTCTCGGGCCGCTCTTGCCCTGCCTCAACGTCGTCTTCACCCGCCTCACGACCCTCGTGGCATCGCGCTTTCTCTGCCTCTCGACGCTTGCGCTCGCGGTGGCGGTCGCGCTCGCCGCCGAGCGCTTCGTCGATCGCCGCCGCCGCGCCCTCCTCGCGGCTTCGGTGCTCGTGCTGGGGATCGTGAGCGCCGGTCGTGCGAGCGACTTCGCCAACGAGGTGGCGTTCTGGGAGGCCGAGGCCGCTGCAACCCCCGACGTGCCAAGTGTGCACAATGCACGCATACGTCACATGAGCCTCTCACGTCGCCATCGCGCGGCGCTCGCCGAGGCGCGCCAGTCGCTCGTGGATGCGCGTCGCTGGTACGCAAACGCGGGCTACGAAGAGAAAGCCGTCGTGCAGATCGTCGAGTCCACCGTCGCGCTCGTGCCCGACCTCGCGCGGCCGGATCTCGAGGCGATCGCGGTCTTCGTGAGGTCTTTCGCGGAGGGAAGAGCGCCGGCGCCGCTCGCGTTGAAGTCGATCGATCTCACGCTCAAGGTCGGCGTCCTGAGCGATCGCTTCCTCGACTCCGTCCGCCATCACCTGCTGACCATCGAGGCCAACGTGCTCGCCCGCCTCGGGCGCGATGCGGAAGCGGAGGGCACGCTGCGCGCGATGCTCGCCGAGTGTCCGCAGTGCACCGAGGTCCAGAGCGCCGTCGCGCGCACCGCATCGATCCTCGGCGACGACGAGCTCTTGCGCGAGGTCGTCCCGTCGATGCCGCCGTACCTCCGAGAGCGTGCCGCGAAGCAAATCGAGCAAATCGCCGAGGATCGCCTCAAGACAGCGCCCCTCGACAAGGTCGCGGTGCTCGCGAGCCGCGGGCTCCACGGGCGGGCGCTCCGCTCCTACGAAGAGCTCGTGCCGGGTGCCCGTGATGCCAGCACCTACGGCGAGCTCCTCGCACGCGCCGGCGATCGCACGAAGGCGGCGGAGGTGCTCACGAACGGCGGCGTGCGCGACGCCGAGGCGTTCTTGCGTTCGGTGGACGCGAGCATGGGGTGGGCGCCCGAGCCGTGACCGCGCCCTGTGGAGCGGGTTTTGCTCCCGGTCCTCGGGGGAATCGCGGTAGCGGAGGGCCATGAGCCACGGTGGCGGAGATCCTCGGCGTGTCGTGCGCGCGGCGCTCGCCGCCAATCTGGCGATCGCCGCGGCCAAATTCGTCGCGGCGTACCTCTCCGGCAGCGCCGCGACGCTCGCGGAGGCGATCCACTCGCTCGCAGACTCGGGCAACCAGATCTTGCTCCTCGTTGGTCTCGTGCGCGCGGCGAGACCCGAAGACGCACGCCACCCCTTCGGGCACGCCGCCGAGCGCTACTTCTGGCCGTTCATGGTCGCGATGCTCCTCTTCTCCGTAGGCGGCGCATTCTCGATCGCCGAAGGCTGGCATCACCTGACGCACCCGCACCCCGTGCGCGCCGGCGACTTCGGCACCTGGCGCGAAGGTCCGCTCTCGAGCCTCGCGGTGCTCGGGCTCTCGGTGCTGCTCGAGTCGTATTCGTGTGCGGTCGCGTTTCGCGAATTCAACCGCGAGCGTGGCGTGCGAAGCTTCGTGGGGGCGCTCTTCGAAGGGCGAGACCCCATGATCCCTCTCGTGCTCCTGGAAGATCTCGCGGCCCTCGCGGGCTTGACCATGGCCTTCGCGGCGGTGCTCGGGACCGTGCTCGCCGGTGACTCGCGCATCGACGCGCTCGGGTCCGTTGGCGTGGGCGTGCTCCTCGTCGTGGTCGCGGTCTTCGTCGCGCGCGACGTGCATGGCCTGCTCATCGGCGAGGGCCTCACCGACGAGAACCTCGCGCGAGCCCGCGCTGCGCTGGCCGAGACCGATGGCGTGCGCCGCGTGGTCACGATGCGATCGCTGCACCTGGGGCCCGACGAAGCGCTGCTCGGCGCAAAAATCGCTCTCGATCCGAGCTACGGCGTGGCCGAGGTCGAAGCGGCGATCGACCGCGCGGAGCTTGCCGTGCGCGCGAGTGTGCCCATTCTCAAGTACGTGTACCTTGAACCGGACTCCGACGGCGACGACCCGACCGGACCGAGCTCAGCGTAGGGCACAACGGCTCCCCGCGCTTCGCGTCGCCAATCCAAACGAGCACCGATGGCATTTCGAACCGACTTCTTGATCCTTGGCAGCGGCATCGCAGGCCTCTCGCTCGCGCTCGAGCTGTCGCGCCTCGGCACCGTGCTCGTCGTCACGAAGCGAAACCGCGACGAGTCGAACACGAAGTACGCTCAGGGAGGCATCGCAGCGGTGCTCTCCGAGGCCGACAGCTTCGAGGCGCACAAGACCGACACCATGGTCGCCGGCGCAGGCCTCTGCCACGAGGCCGTCGTCGAGCTCTGCGTGAAAGAAGGCCCTGCGCGCATCGCGATGCTGGTCGACCTCGGCGCTCACTTCGACCGCGCGCACGACGGCTCCGACGCGCTCGACTTGCACCTCGAAGGCGGCCACAGCGCGCGCCGCGTGGCCCACACCGGCGACATGACCGGGGCCGAGATCGAGCGTGCGCTCGTGGAGGCAGTGGCTCGAGACCCGCGCATCCAGGTGCTCGACGATCACATGGCGGTCGATCTCATTCTCCAGACGCGCTTCGGAGGTCCCGAGGCCTGCGTCGGCGCGTACGTGCTCCACTCGGAGAGCGGCAAGGTCGAGACCGTGCTCGCGGCCCACACGGTGCTCGCCACGGGCGGGGCAGGGAAGGTCTACCTCTACACCTCGAACCCCGACGTCGCGACCGGCGACGGCGTGGCCATGGCGTACCGCGCAGGCGCGCGCATCGCGAACATGGAGTTCTATCAGTTTCACCCCACGTGCCTCTTCCACCCGCAGGCCAAGAGCTTCCTCGTGAGCGAGGCCCTCCGCGGCGAAGGCGCGACGTTGCAGCTCGCGAACGGTGAGCGCTTCATGCTGCGGCACCACGAGAAGGCCGAGCTCGCGCCGCGTGACGTC
>CAIOHM010000089.1 GCA_903858055.1 uncultured delta proteobacterium | reverse complement strand
GGCGGGCTCGCCCTCTTCCGACGCCGTCAGCTCCGCCGAGTACCCGGTCGCGTCGAACTCGCCGCCCCAACCTTCGCCTTCCGCCGCTGCTTCGCCCTCGGCGCCCTCTTCGGTCGCGGCTTCCTCGCCGAAGCCTTCCGTGTATTCTGCACCCGCCTCCGCGCCTTCTTCCGCGGCCGTCTCCTCGGTCGCCCAACCCTCGGCGGCGGCTTCACCTTCGGCCCCCGCTGCGGCGCTCTCTTCGGAGCCCCAAGCCCACTCGGAGCCCTCGGCAGCGGCTTCGCCCTCGGCCGGCTCTTCTCCCCAACCACCGGAGAAGGGATCGTTCGCATCCGCGGCCGGCGCAGCCTCCGCGGCCGTACTGCCGCCCTCGTCGCCCCAGCCGCCGCCCCAAGGATCGTTCGGGTCCGCCGCAGCCTCGGCGGCCGGCTCTTCCGCAGGCGGCTCCTCGCCCCACCCGCCCGAGAAGTTGAGGTCGTACTTGGGCTCGACCTTCTTGGCCATCGCGGTGGGCGCGGTCGCCGCCGCCAGCGTCTTCGCGGTGCTCGCAGGCGCCGGCTTGGCCACGGGGACCGAGACGGGCATGGTCGCGGGAATCGGCGGCGGCGCGGCCACCACGGGCGCGGGCTTGGGCGTGCGCGACTTCGGGTTCGCCTTCATGACCGGAGCGGCCACGCTCGGCGGGTCGACGGGCTCGCGGCCCATGAGGACGTCGAGGCGCGCTCGCAGCGCGTCGCTCTCGAACGGCTTGTCGATGTGGTGCTCGATACCGACCTTCGCGGCGCGCTTCTCGTCCCACGGGTGGAAGCGGCTCGTGACGATCACGGCCTTCGCATGCTTGAGCGGCTTCTTGAGCGACGCGGCAACCTCGTACGGATCGGCCTCCTCGAGGCCTGCGTCGACGAGGATGAGATCGGGACCCTCGGGAAGAACCGCGCGCGCGTTCGCGACCTTTTCGACGGCCCGCACAGTGAAGCGGTCGGAGAGGGCGTACGCGTAGACGTGGCGCATGGTGGCGCTGTCTTCGAGAACGAGAAGCGTGGTGTCGCTCAAGGATGCCTCGAGAGGGTTCGGGTTCCGCGGAGCGTATCAACTTTTTCGTCGTGTCGTGGGCCTCGACGTGGGTGCCCTCGCCGTGCTGCAAAGGGCGGATGGAGACCGCGTTTTCCGCCGCCGAAAAGCCCGCCCCGCTCGACGGGCAGGTGAAGACCCAGCTCGGCATCAGCTGGGGCGACGCGCGCAAGCTCGTCGAGCGCGGGAAGGTCTCGGTCAACGGCGTGGTGTGGACCGACGGCACGAAGAAGGTCCCGTCGAAGGCGAAGATCGTCATCACCCCGAACGCGCCGCGTGCCGACAAGCGCGCCGAGCGAGCCCCCATCGAAATGGTGTTCGCCGACACCCAGATCCTCGTCGTCGAGAAGCCCGCTGGCATCTCGACGGTGCCCTTCGACGACCCGAACGAAGACACGGTGGAGAGCCGCATCCTTGCACTCCTCACCGATCGCTTCGGCGCGCGTGGGGGACGCCCGAGCCTCGGCGTCGTGCACCGCATCGACAAAGACACGAGCGGGCTCCTCGTCTTCACGCGCACCTGGGCGGCCAAGCAGGCCCTCGCCTCCCAGTTCCGGTCGCACACCATCGAGCGCCGCTACCTCGCGCTCGTGCACGGCGTTCCGCGCGAGACGCGCTACGAGAGCCACCTCGTCGAAGATCGCGGCGACGGCCTCCGCGGCAGCATCGAGCACCAGAAGCGGCGCGGGCACACGCCCAAGGGCACGCGCCAGCATGCCGTGACGCACGTCGAGATCCTCGAGCGCTTTGGCGGCGTGAGCCTCGTCGCGTGCCGCCTCGAGACCGGGCGCACGCACCAGATCCGCATCCACCTCTCCGAGGCCGGTCACCCGCTGCTCGGCGAGAAGGTCTACGTGCGCGACTACGCCCACCCGCTCGCGCCGGCTCCGCGGCTCATGCTCCACGCCGAGACCCTCGGCTTCGTGCACCCCACGACCGGCGAGAACGTGCGCTGGACCCTCGACGCGCCCGACGACTTCCAAGCGGTCCTCGACACGTTGCGGCGAGGGGAACGCCTTTCCAAATCCGACCAGCGTGGTAACGAAGCCCATGGCCCAATCGATTCCGCTCGAGCTCGTGAAGAAGCTCCCCAAGACGGACCTGCACGTCCACCTCGACGGCAGCCTCCGCCTCGAAACCATCCTGGACCTCGCGGAAAAGCAGGGCGTTGAGCTCCCCTCAACGGACCCGCTGAAGCTTCGCGAGGCGATGAACCTCGGCAAGAACTGCGGCTCGCTCGTCGAGTACCTGAAGGCCTTCGACGTCACGCTGCTCGTCTTGCAGACCGAAGACTCCTTGTATCGTGCAGCCTTCGAGCTCGCCGAAGACGCCGCCGCCGAGAACGTGCGCTACATGGAGGTCCGCTACGCGCCGATGCTCCACACGCGCCGCGGGCTCAAGCTCACGAGCGTCGTCGAGGCGGTGCTCGCAGGTCTTCGCGCCGCGCAGGAGAAGTTCGGCATCGAGTCGAACGTCATCATCTGCGGCATTCGCAACGTCTCGGCGGCGTCGAGCCTCGAGATGGCCGAGCTCGCGGTCGCCTACAAGAACCGCGGCGTCGTCGGCTTCGACCTCGCAGGCGCCGAGTACGACCACCCCGCCAAGCACCACCGCGCGGCGTTCCAGCTCGTGCGCGACAACAACATCAACGTGACCATCCACGCAGGCGAGGCGTACGGCCCCGAGTCGATCGCGCAGGCGATTCACACGTGCGGCGCGCACCGCATCGGGCACGGGTGCCGGCTCCGCGAGAACGGAGACCTGCTCCACTACGTGAACGACCACCGCATCGCGCTCGAGTGCTGCCCCTCCTCGAACGTGCAGACCGGTGCCATCGCGAACCTGGAGAGCCACCCGCTCAAGCTTTACTTCAACCTCGGCCTCCGCGTGACGGTCAACACGGACAACCGCCTCGTCACCGACACCACGGTCTCGAAGGAGCTCTGGCTCTGCCACCACGAGCTCGGGCTGACACTTGCAGACCTCAAGCAAATCATCGTGGCGGGCTTCAAGAGCGCGTTCCTGCCCTTCCACGTGAAGCAGGCGTACCTCCGAAAGATCAGCGAAGAGCTCGCGATGTTCCCCGACGGCGACTTCCCGACGGCCACCCATTCGGGCGCGCTCCTCTGAGCGAGGCCTCGAGAAAAGAGCCCGCTTGGCCTTCGCGCCGAGCGGGCTCTCGTGCGTTCAGCGCCCGACCTTGCGGCCTGCGCTGGGGCGCGATCAGAGAAATTCGCAGACGTAGCCGCAGGGCTCCGTTGCCTTCACGAAGAACGCGCTCTTGCCGGGCACCTCGAAGCTCGTGCCCGCCGGGTAACTCCTCCAAACCTCGGAGCCGTCGAGGCGCGCCTCGAGCGCGCCGCTCACGATGGTCATGCGCTCGGGCGCGTCCGTCCCAAAGCGGAACTCGCCGGGAGCGATGACGCCAACGGTGGCCTTGCGGCCGTTGCGGGTGAAGCCGATGCTCTGAACCGCGCCTTCGAAATACGTGTTGTGCGACAGCATGGCGCGCAGGCTAGCAGGGACCCGACGCGTCAGCGACGGGCCGCTCGCTCACGCGCGACCGAGCAAGTCGCGGCGCAGCTTCGCGTGAGCCTCGCTCGCGCCCCAAAGGGCCAGGTCCGCGAGGCGACCTTGCGCTTCGAGACCGCCCACACGGCGATCTTCCTGGCGCACCATGGCCACGACGCGCGCGGGATCTCCCGCGAGGAGCAGACCGAGGCGGTTCGCGGTGAACTCGAGGCCACGCACCCACGCCGCGAGATCGACACGCCCGCCTTGCGACTCGAAGCGCGCGACCACCGCTGCGAGCTGGCTTCGCTCCTCGACCGAGAGGCGCGCACGCAGCCCGTCGCGCCAGCGCATGGTGGCCGTGGCCTCGCGGAGCGCCGCCGGAACCTCCTCGCGCACCGCGAGGAGCGCCGCCCAGAAGAGCATGGCCAGCTCGTCGACGGAGACGAACTGGAGCGAGATGCGGTGCCCCGGCAGGTAATACGCGAGGTGCCGCGCCGCCAGGAACGAGAGCTCCACGAGGCTCCTTCCGCTGATGGCGCGAGGACCGACGACGACGCACGCCGGCGGCCCCGGGTGGGCGATGAGATCGTGGCGCGTCGACTCGACGTGGTGCACGGGGACCGGCGGCAGACCGAGGATCTGCGAAGCCCAGGTGACGGTGCGCACGATGGTCGCGGTGCCTTGCGGGTCGAGGAGGGTCCCCGCGTCGAGCGGCGCGAGGCGCTTCTCTTCGGCGCGCATCGCGAGGGCGGCTCCCTCGACGACGCGAAAGATGCCGCTCACGGTCTCGCTCATCGCCTCGTGGCGCAGATGCGCCCAGTCCGCGACCGCGAGCGATCGACCGGGGCGGAGCGGCGACGCGGCGGCCATGGCGTCGGCGTCGGGCTGGAAGCGCGGGTCCCCGAAGGCGACGGCGAGCGCACCGGCGAGCACCGCACGCTCC
>CAIOHM010000088.1 GCA_903858055.1 uncultured delta proteobacterium | reverse complement strand
GGCTGCACCGAGGCTCAGGGCCACTTCTTCGGCGCTCCCGAGTCGCCCATGCAGCTCGAGGCCAAGCTCGTGCATGAGCTCGGCGCCGGCTGGGGCGGGCTCCGCCGCGACGACGCGCCGCGGTCCATCGGCGGCTGATTCCCGCACGCGAGGGACTCCCGTGGGCGGCATCGCCTGCTAACGTTGCGCGCATGCGCTGCTCGAACCTCGTCGGCCTTCTCCTCCTCGCGGCTTGCGGCGGCTCTCCCGCCTCGGGACTCTCGGGCCCCTCGACCACGACCGATGCCGGCGTGGCGGGCGATGCGGGCGCGCCCGTGGGCAATGAAGACGGCGGCTTCGTCGTCGGCCCCACGCCCGAGTCCGATGCGGCCGTGTCTCCACCGCGCGTCGTCTCCGAGGTCTTCGGCCATAGCGCCAGCACGCTCTACCGCCTGGATCCGCAGACGAAGGCCGTCACCGTGGTGGGAACGTTCGCCGGCTGCAACCTCGGCGCGGGTGTCATCGACATCGCCCTCGACAAAGACTCGGTCCTCTACGGCACCACCTACTCGGCGCTCGTGCGCATCGACCGCACGACCGCGCGCTGCACGACGATCGCCAACGGCACCTACCCGAACTCGCTGAGCTTCGTGCCCGCGGGCACGCTCGATCCGGTGAAGGAGGTGCTCGTCGGCTACCAGGGCTCGACCTACGTCCGCATCGACACCGCGACGGGCGTGATCACGAGCGTGGGGTCGATCGGCGGCGGCTACCAGTCGAGCGGCGACATCGTGAGCGTCATCGGCGGCAGCACGTACCTCACCGTGAACGGCAACGGCTGCGGCGATTGCCTCGTCGAGGTGAACCCGAGCACCGGCGCGCTCGTGAAGAACTGGGGCGCCGTCGACCACGCCTCCGTCTACGGGCTCGCCTTCTGGGGCGGCGCCGTCTTTGGCTTCAACAGCGCGGGCAAGCTCTTCGGCGTGGAGTTCGATCGGACCACGCTGCGCATTACGCCGATCCCGATCCCCAACGCGCCGCTGAACCTGAGCTTCTACGGTGCAGGGTCCGCTACCTCGGCGCCGCTCGAGTTCCCGCGCTGAGCCGTGACGGTGTTGCGCGCTACGAGGCGCGCACGAAGCGCATGCGCTCCAGGTCCTTGACGACGCCGGGGAAGCGCAGCACCTCGTTGTGCATGGCCACGTAGACACCGGGCGGCGCGATCTGCACGGCGAGCAGCGCCTCGGTCAGGTTCTGGAGCGCGTCCGTCGTGCGGAGTTCGAAAGGGCGCATGGCCCCCGTGAGCACGACCGGGTGCGTGAGCGAAGCGCCGAGGCGCTCGACGAGGCGCTCACCCGTGAACTGCAAGCGGTCGGTCCCGTGCGTGATGACGACCCCCTCGTGGCTTTCGAGGGCCTTCGCCACCGCGTCGACGATGACGTCGTGGTCGTCCGCGGTCATGAGGAGCGAATCCTTGTTCATGACCGGAACGCGGTGAATGCGCACGCCATGGAGCATGAGGCCCGCGAGCATGATCTCGAGCACGGAGCGCTGGTTCGTGATCGTTCCGTCGCTCTCGTTGTAGGTCTTCTCGATGGTGCCGCCCGTCGAGAGAAGGGCGATGTCGCGCGGTGCAGTCATGGTGATCGCGGTCGCCTTAGCGCGCTTTCGGCGCGGAGGAAGGAGAGGAAGTGCCGCGAGGCGCGTCGCCGTTCAGCGAATCTCTGCCACGCTGCAGAAGCCGTTGATGCACGCCTGCGTCGTGTCGCAGCAATCGGCGCTCGTGCGGCAACGCTCTTCGGTGCGCGCGCAGTCGGCAGGCTTCGAGCAGACGTTCTTCACCTGACCGCTCGCTTGGCGCACGGGGCGGCAGCGGCCGTCGCAGCAATCGGCACCGCTCTCGCACTCCTGCCCTTCGGGCTTGCACGCGTCGAGGGACCAGAAGCCGCGGAGGTTCCCCGCCTCCATTTCCTGCCCCTCGAGGTAAAAGGCCGGATGAGAGGGATCGTCCTCGTAGCGGTTCTTGATGTCGATCGCGGCGACCCAGAGCTTCTTGCGCGCGGGGTCGGTCGCGTCGCTCGTGGTGATTGTGTTGCCGAAGGTGCGCCGGCTCGTGAAGACGGCCCAGTAGTAACCTCCCACCGCCACCGGGAGCACCGTGGGTTCGAAGTTGAGGCGCGTCTCGCCCTCGGTGGGTAGGTACGACTGCCAGCTCGAGCCCACGCGCTTCCAGCCATTCAGCTTGCGCAGCTGGTAGTCGACGCCCGTCGAGATGTCTGCAATCTGCAAGAAGCCCGTCTCGTCGCACCACGTGCTGTAGTCGTCGGAGGAGCCGTTCTGAAAGAGCAACGCGCCGCCGCTCGGCACGAAGGCTGGCCAACCGAGGAACGCGTCGTCCTTGCGCACGAGCGTGCGGAGCTGCCGGAACCCGGGCGGGCTCACGGTGAGGTCGGTCTCCATCACGGCGAGCGAGTGGCCGGCGCCGCCCTGGGGCGCGTCGAAGTAGTTGAACGCGACGCGCTTCCCGTCAGGCGAAAAGCTGGGCATGAGCGCTTGGCGCACGTTCGTCGCGAACGAGGGCGCAGGCACCGTCCGGCCCGAGGTCGTGTCGAGGAGCTCCGAGTCGAACTGGTCGCGCACGCTCGCGATGTTCCCCTGCCAGTTGCCGGTGCCGCAGCCCTCGATGCCCGCGGGCACGTTGCGCACGCCCGCCGACGAGAGCAGCCAATGGCCGTCGGGCGAGAGCGCACCGAAGCCGTAGCGGTAGCGCGAAACCGTGGAGCGGAGACGCGGCGCCGCGCCCGGCGCGAGATCGTACGAGCGATCGTCCACGTGCCCGTTCGAGAGGGTCAGCACGGCGCCGTTCGCGGAGACCGCGTGGCACACGGTGCACTGCGTTCCTCCACCCATGAGCACCTCGGGCTGCGCGGAGCTCGGGCGCACCTTGAGGATCGCGCCGCCGCTGCCGTTCGGCTGGAGCTGCGCGAGGCGCGAGTCGTAGCTGTTGTAAAAGACGGAGCCACGGAGGCTTCCCGCGGCGACGGTCCACGTGGCACGCACGGGGGCGTAGGCCCGCGCGGCGTCGGTCTTGATCACCTGCACGCTCACCGTATCGCCGGCGCCCGCGCTCTCGGTGATGGTCTTCCAGCGCGTCGCCCCGAGGCGCACGCGGCCTGGCGCGCTCCCCGGGTAGTACCCCTCGAACACGAGCGGCGTGACCCCGCTCCGCGTGTTCGTGACCACGACGCGCACGTGGTACGCGACCGCCGCAGCGCCACCGAATTGGAGCGTCGGGGGCTGGAGCCCGCGCGGGAACACGGTGCCGTCGTAGGGGTAGAGGAAGGTGAACGCGGTGTCGCTCGGGAGCGTGCTCGTGCCGCTCGCCACGGCGGCTGCCGCGGCGTCGAGGCGCGCCTTCGCTCCGGTGTCGATCGTGCCTTCGCCGTCTCGAGCAACGAGGCGAAGGTCGAGCGAGCCCTGACCGAGACCGTTCGGGATCTCCGCGAAGACCTTGATCTGCCCCGCCACCGCACCGGAGACCGTGAGCTTTCCGTTCGCGTCGATCGTGCCTGCGCCTGGCGGGTCCGCGTACCAGAGGACGCCGGGGAGCGGCGTCGTGGAGCCCTGCTCGAACGCCTCGAGGTTCACGACCTGGTTCGCGCGCGCAGGGTCGAGCGTGCACTGGCCCGTTTGCGGCGACGAGGTCGCGGTGCAGTCGTTGGGGCTCGCGAAGCGAACCTCGAGCACGCGCGGGGCTCGGAGGCCGGAACCCGCGTCGTCGCCGATGACGTCGCCGTCGAGGCCGGGGTCGGGGGCCGCGTCGAACGTGGGGTCGACGAAGGTGCTCCCGTCGCCTCCGCTGCTGCACGCAGCCGCGACGGCCGCGAGGCCCGTGGCGAGCGCGAGGAGGGAGCTGAAGGCGCGGGGGGAGAAGCGAACGGACATCGTGCGCATGGCGATGCAAGAGTCGCGCGAGAGCGGCTCGACGGGAAGCGCCGAAGTCGTCCAAGGTTTTTCGCGGTCAGCGCGCTCGTCGCGCGCGGGGTGGATCGTCGAATGACCAGGTTCGACGACCGGCTCGCGGGCGCGGGCCCGAGCGGCTGCGAGGTCCATACGCGGCGCAAAGCGCGCTATGCGTACGGCCGTGAATTCGCCAGGATTCCTCTCCCGCCTCGTCTTCGCGTTCGGCTGCTTCGTGCGCCTCATCGTCGACCCCCGCTTCGCGGCGGCCGTTCGCCGCCTGGTCGAGGGCCCGGGCATCGAGGAAGGGGCCGCGCACGAGCCGCATGCGCTGACGGGTCTCGACGCGCACGCCACGAGCGCACCCGCCGAACCCGAGCCCGCGGCGCCGAAGCTCGCGGAGGTCGCGGCCGCGCCGGTGACGCTCGTCGACCCGAAGGCGAGCGCCCGCGTCTTGCTCGCGCTCCTGCAACGCGAAGGCCGCTTCGTGGACTTCCTCGAGCAGCCCGTCGAAGGTTTTTCGGACGCCGACGTGGGCGCGGCCGCGCGCGTGGTTCATGCAGGATGCAAAAAAGCCCTCGCGGGCCGCGTCGCGGTCGGGCCGATCCTCGCAGAGGAAGAGGGCGCTCGCGTCACGCTGAGCGGCACGGAGACCGAGGTGGTCGTCACGGGGGCGGGCGGCCTCCGAGCGGGAACGTTCACCGTCGTGCACCGCGGCTGGCGCCTCACGCAAGACGAGCTCCCGGCGCTCACGGCGGGCCATGACGGGTTGCTCCTCCAAGCCGCGGAGGTCGAGTGATGGCACGCGCATTCGTTGGAATCGACCTGGGAACGACGCACACGGCGCTCGCGTTCGGTGCCGCGGAAGCCGAGGGCGTGGACGCCGCGATCGCCTCGCTGCCGATCCCCCAGCGCGTGGCGCGCGAGCTCGTCGAAGCGCGCGTGCTGCTCCCAAGCGCGGTGCGGCTCGCGGCGGGCGGTGGCGATGGAGACGTGCTCCCATGGGGCCCCTCGGAGCACTCGGTCGGTGAGTTCGCCAAGCACGAGCTCGTGGTCGCGCCGGGGCGGGTCGTGGCGAGCAGCAAGAGCTGGCTCGTGCATCGGTCGGTCGATCGTCGGTCGGCCCTGCTCCCAACGAGCGCGGAGGAAGGCGTGGCGAAGGTCTCGCCCGTCGCGGCGGCTCGCGCCATTTTCGAGCACCTCGCGGGAGCCTGGCGCGCGTCGCGCGGGGACGACCTCGGGAGCCAGGACGTCGTCGTCACGGTGCCTGCCTCTTTCGATGCGGTCGCACGCGAGCTCACGGTGGAGGCTGCCCGCGAGGCCGGCCTCCCGAACGTCACGCTTCTCGAGGAGCCGCAAGCGGCCTTCTACGCGTGGATGGATCGCCTCGGCGACAAGTGGCGCAAAGAGCTGCAGGTCGGCGATCGCGTGCTCGTGGTCGACGTCGGCGGTGGCACGACGGACTTCAGCCTCCTGCGCGTCGCGGAGGACTCGGGGAACCTCGCGCTCGAGCGCGTCGCCGTGGGCGAGCACCTCCTCCTCGGCGGCGACAACGTCGATCTCGCGCTCGCGCAGATCGCGCGTGGCAAGCTCGAGGCGCAGGGCAAGAGCATCGAAGGCGCGCAGCTCGCGGCCCTCGTCGCCCTCGCGCGTGCCGCGAAAGAAGGGCTCTTGTCGGAGGGCGCTCCCGAAGCGTTCCCGATCGCGCTCGCCGCGCGCGGCGCGAAGCTCATGGGCGGCACGCTGCGCACCGAGCTCACGCGCGACGAGGTGCACGGGCTCGCCGTCGACGGATTCTTTCCGCTCGTCGACGCTGGCGCGAAGCCGGTTCAGCGCGTGCGCTCGGGCCTGGCCCAGCTCGGCCTGCCGTACGCGAGCGACTCGGCGATTTCACGGCACCTCGCGGCGTTCCTCGCGGCACACGCCAGCGAAGGCGGCCACCCGATGCCCACGGCGGTGCTCTTCAACGGCGGCGTCTTCAAGGCGGCTGCGCTTCGAACCCGGGTGCTCGAACAGCTCGCGCGCTGGGCGGCGGAGGCCGGTGTGGCGACGCCCCGCGTGCTCCCGGGCGAGGACCTCGACCTGGCGGTCAGCCGCGGGGCTGCGGCCTTCGCGCGTGCGCGAGCGGGGCGCGGCGTGCGCATTCGTGGCGCGACGGCGATGAGCTACTATGTCGGGATCGAAGACGCTGCGCCGGCGGTGCCGGGCATGGACCCGCCCCTTCACGCGCTGTGCATCGCTCCGCAAGGCATGGAGGAGAGCTCGCGTGCGGCGCTCCCGACCGACTCCATCGGCGTCGTGGTCGGCGAGACCGTGCAGCTCCGCTTCTTCGTGAGCTCTTCCCGCAAGTCCGACCGTGTGGGGGCGCTCTTCGAGCACCGCGAAGGGCGGGACGAGCTCGTCGAGCTTGCGCCGATTCGTGTGCACTTTGCATCGAGTCAGTTCCCGGCCGGTGAGGTCGTCGCCGCCCGCTTCGAGACCGAGGTGACCGATCAAGGCATGCTCGTGCTGCGCGCACGCACCGCCACGGGTGAAGCCTTTCAGGTCGATCTCGCCGTCCGCGACGCCTCCTGAGACCCATGGCGAATCGCGGCCCTCGCTTTGCGCTCGGCGTCGACCTCGGCACGACGAACACGGTGCTCGCGTGGGCCGAGCTCGGTGGGGGTGAGGACGCCAAGGTCTTCCCCATGCGCCAACGCATCGCGGCCGACTTGCACGAGGAGCGGCTCTTGCTGCCGTCGTTCCTCGCGTACGTGCCCGAGCAGGCCGCGTGGGAGGTCGGGACCTTCGCGCGGGCGCGCCATGCGGTCGAGCCCGAGGCCGTCGTCGCCTCGTCGAAGAGCTGGCTCACGGAGCCGCGCGTGGACCGATCCGCGTCGTTCTTGCCGCTGGCAACCGACCTCGATCTCGAACAAGCGCCGACACCGAAGCTGTCGCCTGCCGAAGCGCAGGCGCTCGTGCTCGGTGCCGTCGCGGCGGCCTGGGACGCGCGTCACCCCAACGACCCGGTCGCCGACCAAGCGCTCGTCGTCACCATCCCGGCGTCCTTCGATCCGTTTGCGCGCGATCTCGTCCTCGCTTCTGCACGGTCGCTTGCGAAGCGCGCGACACTCCTCGAAGAGCCGACCGCCGCGCTCCTTCACGTGGGCCCTCGCTGGGCTCCGACCGTGCTCGCCGCGCATTCGGAGGCGCTCGTGCTCGTCGCCGACGTCGGCGGCGGGACCACGGACTTCGCGCTCGTGCGGGTGCTGCGGGGCGCAGCGGGCCCCGTGTTCGAACGCGTGGCCACGGGCCGCCACTTGCTCCTCGGCGGAGACAACATCGATCTCGCGCTCGCGCATCGCGTAGCGGAAGCGACCGAGCCCCTGCGAAAGCTCGTTCCTCGTGCGTTCGCGCAGCTCGTGGGCGAGTGCCGACGCGCGAAAGAAGCGCTCCTCGAAGACGCGAGCCTCGAAGCGATCGAGGTCCGCGTGACGCTGCCTGGCAGCAAGCTCATCGGGGGGCTGCGCACGGGGCTCGTCACGCGCGCCATGATCGACGCATGCGTGATGCGCGAGTTCTTCCCGCTCCCCGGCGAGCTCTCAGCGAAGCCCTCGCGCAGCGCCTTCGTCGGGTTCGGCCTCTCCTACGAGCGCGACGTCGCCATTACGCGCCATGCCTTCGAGTTCCTCGATCGCCATCGGGAGCTCGTCCGCGGGCCCCTCTTCCTGCTGCCGAACGGCGGCTCGCTGAAGGCTTCGGCACTCGTGGATCGCCTCGCACAGGCCCTTGCTGCGTTCGGCTTTCCCCTTGCAGGTCGCCTTCCGGGCGATGAGGGAGATCTCGCGGTGGCTCTCGGAGCGGCTTCGCACGCGCGGGCGCTCGCGCAGGGCCGCTCGCGTTTGCGTGGGCGCGTGGCGCGAAACGTGTTCTTGCGCGTCCATCGGCCGACTGGAGAAGACGTCTTCCTCGCGGTGCTCGCGGCCGGCTCCGCGGAAAACCACGAGGAGTCGCTCGTCGTCCCCGATCTCGCGCTCCGCACGGGCGAGCGTGCGCGCTTCGAGCTCGCGTGGAGCGACGGCGTGCCGGTGAGCCTGGGGTCGATCGTCGACGACGGATCGGCGCTCGAGCGTCTGCCTTCGCTCGCCGTCAACGTCCCCGCCGCGGACGCGCCAACGGTGCCCGTGACGCTACGAGTTGCCGTTGACGAGCTCGGGTGTGTGCATCTTGCATGTTTGTCGCCTGCACTCACGGCGCCACTCCGCTGCGCGTTCGAGTCGCGCGCACGCGGGGCCAAGGCCGTTCGCCAAGCGCGTCTCGACGCGAGCGTACTGCCGCAAGCCCTCGCAGCGGCGCCGCTCCTCGAGGCTGCATTCCCTCGTGAGGTGGGCGTCGACGGCGGTCGCGCCGCGAAAGACCTCTGGCGCTCCCTCGAGGCGCGCCTCGGTCCGCGCAAAGGCTGGTCGCTCTCGCTCTGCCGTGCGCTCTTCGACGCGCTCGTCGGGCTTGCGCCTGCGCGCCGCAAGTCTGCGGAGCACGAGCGCGTGTTCTGGCAATTGGCGGGGTTCGTCCTTCGCCCCGGCGTTGGGGCCGACGGAGACGACGAGCGCGTCGACCGGCTCTTTCGCCTCGAGCAAGATCGCGTCGTGCACGCGGAAGACGCTCGCGCGTGGGAGGCGTATTTCCATGCGTGGCGACGCGTTTCACTCGGCGTGGATGCCCGTCGTCAGGGCGTGCTCTTCGACCGTGCCGAGCTCGCGCTGGGCCTCAAGAAGCAGAAGAAGCCTTGTGCGCACGGCTTCGACGGAGCGCTGGCGGAGCTCGCGGGGCACCTCGATCGCGTCGAAGCTCGTCGGCGTGGAGCGCTCGGCGACGCGATCTTCGACCGTTGCATGGCAGGCGACCACGCCGGACACCTGCGACGGTGCTTGGGGCTCCTCGGTGAGCGTGAGCCCTTCCCCGCAGGGCACGATCAGGCGCTCCCCGCGATGTTCGTGGAGCGCTGGTGCGAGCTCGCGCTCCGGGAGAACTGGAGCGCTCACGCAGCGTGGGTGGAGGCGGTCGGCCGCATGGCGCGCCTCACGCGTGACCGTCGTCGCGACGTGGGCGACGACATGCGCGCGCGGCTCTTGGCGCGGCTCGCGCAGCTGCCGGTAGGGCCCGCCACGCACGAGGCGACGGACGCGATCGCCGAAGGGGCTACGCCCAACGTCCGCGTGCGCCTCGAGGGTGGCGGCGACGACCTGCCGCTCGGCTTGCTCCTCGACGCGTAGCGGGCGCGGTCACGCGAGCGGCGCGCAGGGCCTACGCGCGCAAGTCTTCGTCTTCGAAGCGCTCGGTGCCCTTCGCTCGGCGAATCGCCGACACGATGAAGACGACGAGGCCCGCGGTGAGCGGCATCATGCCCTCTTGAAAGCCCGTGGTGGCGCAGGTCTTCGCGCCCGCGTGACCAAAGGCGATCGCCGCGTCGTCCACTTTGCCGCGCGCCTCTTCGACGGCGCGATCCATGCGCTCGCGCGCGATGAACCCGAAGGCGATTGTCAGGATCCCGACGAGGGTGGCGACTGCGGCGGCCATGCGCGCGTGCTTCGAAGGCATGATGAGGAGCACGAGCGCGAAGATGGAGGTCACGAACCCCGTGACGCCGAGGAGCGTGAGAGGGAAGGCGGCGATGGCGCAGGTGGGGACTTCGTTCGGCACGAGCCGTGCGTAGCAAAGTTGGCGCTCGGCGGTGACCCCTTCGCGCGTCGATTCGCGGCGAGAGGCTAGGCGCCGTAAAGGTCGAGGTAGCGGTCCACCACGCGCTCGAAGTCGAACTCGCTCCGGGCTCGCACGCACGCGGCGCGGCCGAGTCGCTCGCGTTCGTCGGTGTCTGCGGCGAGGGTGGCGAGGGCATCGCGGAGTGCGCGTGCGTCACCTTCGGCCACGAGTCGAGCCGTCTCACGCGTCGCTTGCCGAATGCCGCCGACGTCCGTCGATACCACGGGCAGTGAGGTCGCCATGGCCTCCACGAGCGCGAGCGGGAGCCCCTCGATGCGCGACGAGAGCGCGAAGACGTCGAGCGCCGCAAGCACCCGCGCCGTGTCGTCGCGCGCGCCCAGCAGGTGGACGTTCGGGAGTGCGCGCTCCGCGATTTGCTCCTCGAGGTTGCGCCGCTCCGGGCCCTCGCCGACGAAGGCCAAGTGCGCTCCAGCCTCGAGGAGCGGTGCCATGGCTTCGAGCAGCAAGGTCGGGTTCTTCTCCGGCACGAGGCGGCCTAGCGTGCCAACGAGGAGCGCCTCTGGCGGGATCCCGAGCTCGGCGCGCACGGCCTGGCGAGCCTCGGGGCTCTTGCCGAATTCGCGCGTAGGGATCCCGTTGGGAATGGTCACGACCTTCGCCGCGGGGATTCCCTCGTCGCGGGTCGCACGCTCCGCGGTCTCGGCGGAGACCGCCACGAAGGCGCGAAGGCCGCGCGCCAAGAGCCTGCGCAGCGCGTGGTTGCGCGGAGGTGCCTTCGCGCCGTGCTTCGTGTGCACGACCGTGTGCACACCCGCGAGCCACGCGGCGGGCGCGCCGTACACGAGCGGCGAATCGTTGTGCGTGTGCACCACCGTGGGGCGCTCGCGCCGCATGACCGCGGCGAGGCGCAGGGGCAAGAGCGGGTCGCGTCCATCGCGCCGTTCGACGGGGATCACGGTGCCCTTGGGGAAGCGGTTCTCGAGGGCTCCGCCGGCCACGAGCGGCACGACGACGCACTCGTGCCCGCGCGCGCGGAGCGACGCTGCGAGGCGCGCGATCAAGACCTCCTGACCGCCGAGGGCGAGCGACTGCACGACATGGAGAATCTTCATGGCATTCGGGGTCCGATCTCTTGCGTCGAGGCTTCAAGGAGCCTACCGACAGGGGCGTGGCGGTCAATCCGAGGTCTGGCGAACGTTCGTTGCTCGAGGCTCTGGCGCGGGAGCCCCTCGTCTTCGACGGCGCCATGGGGACACAGATCTACGAGCGCGGCGTGCTCTACAGCGCGCTCTTCGAGGGACTGAACGTCTCGCGTCCCGAGCTCATCGGGTCCATCCACCGCGACTACGTGAACGCCGGTGCCACCGTCATCGAGACGAACACGTTCGGCGCGAACGCGCTGCGCCTCGAGCGTCACGGCGCCGTGCAGCGCGTGAAGGAGCTCAATCGCGCGGGAGTGCTTGTGGCGCGTGAAGCGGTGGAGGGGCGCGCGTACGTCGTCGGCGCCATGGGGCCGAGCGGTTACTTTCTCGGCGAAGCGGGCGCGGACGACCTCGCGAAGGTGAGCGACGCGCTCCGCGAGCAGGCCGACGCGCTGTGCGAGGCCGGCGTCGACGGGCTCGTGGTCGAGACCATGCGTCAGCCCGCGGAGCTTCGCCTCGGGGTCGAGGCGGCGCTCGCAGCTTCCGGCGGCAAGGTCCCGGTCTTCGCGATCGTCACGCTCGACGAAGCGGGTCGCATGGCCGACGGCACCGACGCCGCCGAAATTGCTCGTCGTGCGCGCGATTGGGGGGCCCACGTGGTCGGCGTCAACTGCAGCGACGGCCCCATGCACGTGCTCGAAGCCGTGCGCCGCATGACCGAGGCGGGGCTGCCGGTCGTTGCGTACCCGAACGCGGGGCTGCCGCAGCGGGTCGACGACCGCATGGTCTACGTCACGACGCCCGAGTACTTCGGCGTCTACGCGCGCCGCATGTTCAAGGTTGGCGTCGCGGCGGTGGGCGGGTGTTGCGGCACGACCCCCGACCACATCAAGCGCGTGGCCGCGGCGGCACGCATGGCGAAGGCCACCGAGAGCGAGGAAGGCTCCGACGAGAACGACTCGCGCGGTCTCGCGTACGACGTGAGCACGTTGGCGAGCGTTCACCCGCCGCCGGTCGAGGCGCGAAGCCCCTTCGGAGCCAAGATCGGCAAGCAGTTCGTCGTCAGCGTCGAGGTGAACCCTCCCGTGGGGCTCGACCTCGCGAAGACGATCGCGACCGCGCGGAGCCTCGTCGCCGCCGGCGTCGACGTGGTGAACATCGCCGATGGCGCGCGTGCGCAAGCGCGCATGAGCAACTTGGCGATGGCGGCGCGGCTCGCGGAGGCCGGCGTCGAATCCATCCTCCACGTGTGCGGCCGGGATCGAAACCTGCTGGCGCAGATCGCTCACCTCATCGGCGCGCACGCGCTCGGCATTCGAAACCTCGTGGTCATCACGGGCGATCCGCCGAAAATGGGCGATTTTCCTGACTCAACGGCGGTTTACGATCTCGACTCGATCGGCTTGCTCAAGCTCGCGACGCGCCTCAACCACGGCGTCGACCCGGCCGGGAAGCCGCTCGGCTCGGGGACCTCGTTCGTGCTCGCGACCGGCGCGGAGCCCGCGGCGCTCGACTACGATCGGGAGCTCCGTCGCCTGCGGGAGAAGAAGCTCGCCGGCGCCGAGGTCGTCATGACGCAGCCCGTGTATGATGCAGGTACCGTGGAGCGCTTCTTGCGCGACGCGGAGACCATCGGCATCCCGGTGCTGCTCGGCCTGCTCCCGCTCGCATCGTCTCGCAACGCGGAGTTCCTGCACAACGAAGTGCCAGGCATGCAGATCCCCGAGCCTGTTCGCGAGCGCATGCGCAAGGCCGGCTCCGGACCTGGCGCGCGCAAAGAGGGCGTCGCGATCGCGCGCGAGATGCTCGAGCAGTTCCACGGCCGCATCGCGGGCGCGTACGTGATGCCGCCGCTCGAGCGCCACGAGCTCGCCCTCGAGGTCGTCGACGGCTACCTCACGAAGCCATGAACAAGGCGATCGCGGGTCTCCTCGCGGGCGCGCTCGCGGCGACGGGCTGCCGCAAGGTCGCGTCGCAGGCCGCGCCGGACGCGGGCTTGCTATCGAGCGCGGTGACCGCGGCTGTGGTCGACGCGGGCGCAGCGGAGGGTCGTTGGTCCTGCGCCACGACCGACGCGGAATCGCGGACGCTTCCGCGTGAGGCAGCGGTCGGCGCGGTGCTCTTTGGGGGCGATCGCGAGCCCGCGCCGCTCGTCGCGTACGTGGCGGAAGTCGACGGCGTTCGTCGCCATGCGGCGGTGCGCGTGCAATCCTCCGCCGAGGCACTGCGCGGACCGGCGGCGCTCGGGGACGTGCCGCCGTGGACGCCGTTCGTTGGCGCGGCGGGGGAGGGCTTCGTGCGCCTCGTCACGGGCGCGAAGGCGAGCTGGGTGCTTCATGCGGGCGAAGGACCCGTGATCGATGCGCCCATCGTGCTCGGCGACGAGCTCGCGGCGGACGCGCTCGCGATCGGCGACGCGACCGTCGTGCTCGCCGTGTCCGTGGCGGAGGGCGTCGACGTGCGTGTGGTCGAGGGTTCTCGCGTCGTGCGCTCGTTTCGCGTCGACGGCGGCGAGGCGCCGGCCATCCTCCGCGGGGAGGGGAGCTCGTTCGCCGTGGCCGCGCGCGTCGAAGCGACGCTCGAGCCGGCGAAGCCCGTGCGTGACGTCCCCACGGCGGCGCTCGAGGGGGCGGGGCAGGAGCGCACGACGGCGTCGCTCGTCGTCGTCGACGGCGGCGGAACGCGTATCGCGACGCATGCGCTCGCGGCGACCGAAGAGGTCCTCGCGCTCACGCCCTCGCGCACGGGGCTCGTGCTCGCCTCGCGCCGCGTGCTGAAGGGCCAGAGTCTCGTCGACCTCGTGCGGGTCGGTGCCGATGGCCGTCGCGTGCGCGTGGGCGAGTTCCCACGTCGGCGCGGGCGACGCCTCGTGCCGATCGAGGCCGTGCGCGACGGTGCGGTGACGGAGGTGCTCGAGGTCTCGAGCGAAGGTGTCACTGTCCTCGGGGCTCGCCCCGGGGCCCTCGACCTGGGGGACGTCGACGCGGTCCTTGCCGTGCGCGCCGTGGGCGATCGCCTCGAGCTCGTGCTCCTCCGCGAGGCCGCCGAGACTCCGCGGGTGCTCCGGGCGGCGTGCCACTGGGAAAATCTCTAGCTCGAGCGCATGCGCGCGCGCGTTCGCGTCGGAGGCGGGACCGTCGCCGATGCGCGTCTTTTCCATGCCCAAAGCAAGGAGTGCTTCCGCCGACCTCGGGGTTTCGCTACCCTCAGCCCATGCACGCCACGGCCGGTTCCTTCGCAGGGTCGACGCGGCCGCATCCGTTCCGGGCCCATAGCTCAATCGGTCAGAGCCCCCGGCTCATAACCGGGTTCGTCCTGGTTCGAACCCAGGTGGGCCTACTCTCCAGTCTCGAGCACGCGATCTCTCCATGAAGAGCTGCCCCACCTGCCAGCGCGTATTCCCGGACAACTCGGGCTTCTGCCCCTTTGACGGCGCTCGGCTGACCTCCGCGAGCATGGCGCCCCCCGTGGCCACGGGCGGCGACCCGCTCATCGGCGGCACGCTCGGCGGCAACTACGAGATCCGTCGTCTCGTCGCCGACGGCGGCATGGGGCGCGTCTACCAGGGCATCGATCGCGCCCGCAAAGACCGCGTGGCGATCAAGGTGCTCCACCCCGACGTCGCAAAAGACGAGGTCGCGCGCGCGCGCTTCCAGCGCGAGTACGAGATCAGCGCGTCGCTGCCGCACGACCACATCATCGAGGTCTACGACTTCCAGCAAGATGCCGAGCGTGGCATGTGGTTCCTCTCGATGGAGTTCCTCGAGGGCGAGGAGCTTCGGTCGCACCTCGAGCGCGACGCCACGCTGAAGCCGGCGCGCCTCGTGCGTCTCTTTGCGCAGATGGCCATCGGTCTCGACGAAGCGCACCGGCGCAGCTTCGTGCATCGCGACCTCAAGCCCGAGAACATCTTCCTCTGCGGCACGCGCGACGGCGATCAGGTCAAGGTCCTCGACTTCGGCTCGGTGCGCGTGAACAAGGGCGACTTCAAGAAGCTCACGGCCATGGGCACGACGATCGGCACCGCGTATTACATGGCGCCCGAGCAAGCGAGCGGCTCGCAGAACCTCGACGGACGTGCGGATGTCTTCGCGTGTGGCGCCATCGCGTACGAGTGCCTCACGGGGAAGCGCCCCTTCGACGGTCCGAACGGCCCGCAGGTGCTCATGGGCATCCTCATGAACGACCCCGAGCTCCCCGGATCGGTCATGGCGAAGAAGGGCGTCGAGATTCCGCCCGGCGTCGACGACGCCGTCGAGCGCGCGCTCGCGAAGAAGCCTGACATCCGCACGAAGACCGTGGGCGCGTTCGCCACCGAGCTCGGCCGCGGCTTCGGCCTCGAAGGCGACTACCTCCAGTGGGCGAAGACCTCCCTCGCGGAGCTCGAGACCCGCATCACCGAGGCGCACGCGAAGGCCATGGCCGGCGCGCCCGCGCCCGTGGGCGGCGCGATGGACGACGTCTTCAAGGCGACGGCTGCACCCGCGCACGACGCTCCCGCCGCGCGCATCGAATGGCCAACGGAGGAGGCGGCGAAGCCCGCAGGTCGCCCGGCGTGGCTGGTACCTGCGATCCTCGCGGCGTCGGTCGTGGCGCTGGCCGTCGCAGGCTTCCTCCTCAAAGGCTGAGCTCGGCGCTTACAGCTTCACGCGTTCACGGGCGCCGCCACTGGAGCGACGGTCAACTCCGTGCGACTCGCCCTTGTGCGCCGCGCCTGCGGGCCTAAGGCAGGCCCATGCGCGTCAACGCCATCGCCTTCGTCCCCGTGCTTCTCGTCTCCCTCGTGGCGTGCGGTGCGCGCACGGACCTCGTCGACCCCGCCTCAGACGAGTCGAGCTTGCTCGACGACGGCGGCGCGGGTTCGAACGGCGACGCGAGCGTTCCTCGGACCGACGGCGGCGCGAACGTGAGCGACGCGGCGACGGACTCGGGGTCTACGCGCGACGCAGGCACCACGCGCGACGCGGGGACGACGCGTGATGCAGGCTCGACGCGCGACAGCGGCGCGGTGACGACCAGCGACGCGGGGGCTCTTCAGCAATGCACCCAGTGCGCGCTGCAGCAGTGCCCGCAGCAAGCGACTGCGTGCTTCGCGAACCCCCAGTGTGTGCAGGGCGTCACGTGTGCGGCCCAGTGCTTTGCGGGCGGCGCCACCCAGCAGGCCTTCGCGTGCGTTCAGGCGTGCAACATCCCCCAAGCGCAGCAGCAGACCATCTTCTCGCTCCTCCAATGCCTCGGTCAGCGTTGCCAGTCGCAGTGCGCGAACCTCGCGAACGGCGGCTGATTCCGCATCGTCGATCGCACCGATGATTGAACCCGTCGGCGCGCGTCGCTAAGCGTGCGAGGGTCATGGGGCCCCTCGTTCTTCGGTTTCGCGCGGGTACCCTCGAGCTCCTCGGTCTTGCGGCCGAAGCGGCGCCGCCGACCGTGTCGTGGCGCTGGGACGCGCGCTCCGGGAGCTGGCGCGCGCCGGCGATGGCCTATGCCGAGACGGTGCTCGCCTTCCGTGATCGCGAGACGACCCTCGAGGATCGCGCGCGCGCCTACGAGGTCACGGCGTTCGCCGAGGCGGTCCACCGCGAGCCGCGCCCGTACCAGCACGAGGCCTTCATGGCCTGGAAAAAATCAGCACGTCGTGCGGTCGTCGTGCTGCCGACGGGCGCCGGAAAGACCCACCTCGCCGTGATGGCGATCGCCGACGCGCGTCGCTCGACGCTCGTGCTCGTGCCCACGCTCGACCTCTTGCGCCAGTGGCGCGGCCTCCTCGCCGCGAGCTTTCGCGTGCCCGTGGGCGCGATCGGAGGAGGCGAGCACGTGGTCGAGGCGCTCACCGTCTCGACGTACGACTCGGCGTATGCCCACATGGAGCACCTCGGCGGTCGCTTCGGGTTCCTCGTGTTCGACGAGGTTCACCACTTGCCGAGCGAGTCCTACGCGCTCGCGGCGCGCCAAAGCATCGCTCCCTTCCGATTGGGACTCACGGCGACGCCCGAGCGCTCCGACGGCCGCGAGGCGGACTACCCCGAGCTCGTGGGCCCCGTGCGCTACCGCCGCGACATCGTCGAGCTCAGCGGCGAGTTCCTCGCGGATTACGACGTGGAGCGGGTCGAGGTCGATCTCTCGCCGGAGGAGCGCGAACGCTACGACGATGGGCGCGGTCTCTTCCGTGACTTCGTGGCGGAAGAGCGCATTGGCCTTGGCGGCCCGGACGGCTGGTCGCGGTTTCTGCAAGCGGCCTCGCGTTCGGCCCGCGGCCGTCGCGCCTTCGAGGGCTACCTCGCGAGCAAGCAGATCGCGTTCGCGGCGCAAGCGAAGCTCGAGTTTCTCGAACACTTGCTCGACCGGCATCGCCACGACCGTGCGATCGTCTTTTCGCAAGACGCCGCGACCACCTACGCAGTCTCGCGGCGCTTCCTCATTCCGGCGATCACCCACGAGACCAAGCCCGCCGAGCGCGCGCGGATCCTCGACGGCCTCGCGAGCGGCACGTTCACGGCGGTGGCGACCGCGAAGGTGCTGAACGAAGGCGTCGACGTCCCCGACGCGAACGTGGCGATCATCCTCTCGGGGAGCGGCTCGGTGCGCGAACACGTGCAGCGCCTCGGGCGCGTGCT
>CAIOHM010000087.1 GCA_903858055.1 uncultured delta proteobacterium | reverse complement strand
CGGTCGTGGTGCCGTGCGCCGTAGCGACGGCAAAGAACACGGTACCCACGGGCTTTTGATCGCTGCCGCCGGTGGGCCCTGCAACGCCGGTGATCGCGAGGGCGACGTCTGCGCCGGAGACCCGCCGCACGCCCTCGGCGAGAGCCTTCACGACCTCTTCGCTCACGGCGCCATGCGCGCGAATGAGATCTTCTTCCACCCCGCAGAACTTCGTCTTCGCGGCGTTCGCGTAGCAGACGACGTCGGCCATGAGGTACTCGCTCGCCCCCGGCTCGCTCGTGAGCAAGTGCCCCACGAGGCCGCCCGTGCACGACTCCGCGACCGCGAGCCCGAGGCCGCGCGTGCGCAAGAGCCGGCCGACCACCGCCGGAAAGCTTTCGTCGTCCTCGCCGTACACGACCTCGAGGAGGCGAGCCTTCACCTCGACGGTCGCGCGGTCGCAGAGGAGCTGCGCCTCGGCGAGGTTCGCGCCGCTCGCGTGCACCTTCACTTCGACGTCGGGGACGTGTGCGCGGTACGCGATGGTCACGCCGGGCATGCTCGCCTCGACACCTGCGAGCTTGTCGCCGACCAGGCTCTCGGGCCAGCCGTACGTGCGCAAGCGCCGCTGCGCCGTCGTGGGCTCGACGAGGGGACGCACGCGCGGCACCACGTGCTCGTCGAACATCGCGCTCATCTCCCGCGGAACGCCGGGGAGGAAGAACACCAGGGCTTGGCCCGCGGGCACGACGAAGCCAGGAGCCGTGCCCACCGGGTTCGCGAGCACCTCGGCGTTCTCGGGGATGCGCGCCTGCTTCGCGTTCGACTCGGACATCGTGCGGCCCGCGCGCTCGAGCTTGCGGCGAATCGCGTCGAGCGAGGGCTCGTGCACGTGGAGCGGACGGCCCACGAGGGTCGCGGCGCACTCGGCGGTGAAGTCGTCCGTCGTGGGGCCGAGACCACCGGTGACGACGACCACACGGTGACGGGACGAGAGCCTGCGAAGGGCCTCGACGATCGCGCCTCGGTCGTCCGCGACCGCGCAGTGCTCCGCGGGCTCGAAGCCGAGCTCCACGAGCCGATCGCCAAGCCACGCGGCGTTCGTGTTCACGAGCTCGCCGCGAGTGATTTCCGTCCCGATGCTGAGGAGGGCTGCCGACATGGGACCGCTAACGATAGGCCGCAAAAACGAGGGGCGCACGCAAATCGTACCCTTCAGCGGTGCGCGAGCAGGCCCTCGAAGACCTGGCGATGCGCCGCGACCGTGCGTTCGATCTCGCGGTGGTAGCCGCCGCCGAGCGTGACGACGATGGGCACACCCAAGCGGCGCACCAGAGAAAATACGGCCCGATCGCGCCTCGCGAGCCCCGCGAGCGTCACGCGCAGCCGCCCGAGGCGATCGCCTTCGAGCACGTCGACCCCGGCTTGGTAGAGCACGAGCTCCGGTCGAAACGCGGCGACGGCCTCGAGCGCGGGCGCGAGCGCGGCGAGGTACGCGGCGTCGTCGCAGCCGTCCATGAGCTCCACGTCGAGCGACGAGCGCTCCTTGTGGAACGGGTAGTTGCGTCCGCCGTGGAGCGAGAGCGTGAAGACGTCGGCGTCGCCCGCGAAGATGGACGCGGTCCCGTTGCCTTGGTGCACGTCGAGATCGACGATCGCAACGCGCCGCACGCCGTGATCGCGCCGCGCCACGTACACCGCCACGGCGAGATCGTTGAACGTGCAGAAGCCCTCGCCGCGATCGCGGAAGGCGTGGTGCGTGCCGCCCGCGAGGTGCCCCGCCGAGCCGGTCTCGAGCCCCCAGGCGAGCGCTGCGAGGGTCCCGCCGACCGAGCGAAACGTGCGCCGCACGAGGGACTCGGACCATGGAAAACCCAAGCGACGAACTCGCCCTTCGTCGAGCGTACCGCGGACCACGGCCTCGACGTAGGCGGGGTCGTGCGCAAGCTCGAGGTCCTCACGCGAAGCGGGCGCGGCGAGGAAGAGGTGCTCGGCGTAGCGCGCCTCGAGCGCCTCCACGAGGAGGTCGTACTTCGCGATGGGAAAGCGATGGCCGGGCGGTAGCTCGAGCTCGACGACGTTCTCGGTGTACACGAGGCGCATGGGGTTCCCGTGCTCCGATGCCGCGCGGCCCGAGGAGGGCGCTCAGCTCTTCTTGTAGACCGCAAGCAAGTTCTGCACGGCTCGCTGGCGCATAGATCGGAAGAGCGTCGTGTAGGGAAAGAGTGTG
>CAIOHM010000086.1 GCA_903858055.1 uncultured delta proteobacterium | reverse complement strand
CGAGACCGTCCCGTGCTCATCGACACATTGGGCGAAAAACGACTCAGCTACGTAGTCGACGAGCTCGATGCTGAAGCCTCGACGCGGCTCCGGTACACGAATCTGCACGCGCAGCTCCGTCCACCGCGCGTCATCCGCATCGCGCCCCGCACGCGTCTTGTGATGTGCCTCGCTCCAAGGCACCGAAACGAAGTCCCCGCTCGCCGGGGCGCTGCGGATCGCGTCGCCCTCGAGGACGCCTTCGGGGAGGACTTCCCAGTCGCCTTCGAGGCGCACGGGGCCGTCTTTCTCGAAGTCCCAGTCACGCACGTCGAGGACGCCCTCCACCACACGAGGCGGGTTCTTCGTGGGCGCATTTGTGCATCCTGCAAGAACCAGCGACAAGCACGCGAGTCCGACGAATCGTGTCCACGAACGCACAATCGTGTACACGCGACGTGCCAACCACGTTCGATCCCTCGCCCCCATCGAACGCGAGCGTCGCCCGTTACGCTTCGTCCGCGCAAGACTCATGCGTTCCCGTCCGAGCGAACGGACGAGCGCCGGACGAAGGTACACACGACGAGGCGCACGAAACGAATTGCCTCACCTCTGACGAACGCCCAGCACCGTTCAAGAGCGGAGCAGCCCTGCGAGCGAACGGCCCGAAGCTAGGCCGGCTACCGCAGCCCCGTCGGGACGCGCGCGGAACCTCCCGTCGCGCCCCGGCCGACCCGCGTCGTCCGCCCTCGGTGCTCGGCCCGTGTGTAGGAGAGCTACACATCGAGCCTCGCGCCTTGGCGGACTCGCGTCTCGTTGGGGCGCTCGGTCCGGTTCCGCGCGCGGCCCTCCCTCAAACGTACGGCGAGGACGGCCGCCCGACGATTCGGGGCGTGCAGCCGCAGGGCTGCGGAGCGATCAGCGGAGACGCCAATTGCCGACGACGGTCGTCCCTACATCGTCGAAGGTGTAGTCGGTGACGATGAGCTCTGGCCGCGCGTTGCGGTTCACGAGGACCATGTTCTGCCGGAAGACGCGGCCGAACGCGATCGCCTCGTCGCGGTTCATGTGGTGCACGAGCCACGAGGGTTCGCGCCAGCTCGACTCGGTGCCTTCCTCGAAGCCGACGCAGGGCTCGACGCGGTAGCAGCCGATGATGAGCAGATCGCGCATGACGATGTGGCGCCCCTCGTTCACCTTGCGCGGCAGGGCCATCGAGCGTGGGTTGAACGCGGTCACCACGGCGAAGTCGCTGCGGAGGAGATCCGGGAGCTGCGCGGGGTCCGTCGTTGCGTCGCCGTCGAGGGAGGCGCGCACAGGGCCGCTCGGGCTCGGGAGCTCGTAGACGGTCGACAGGTAGGCTCGGAGGAGTGCCTGATCCATCCCCCCCCCATAGCAGGAGGACGAAAGGGCTGGCGATGGACTCTTCGCGCGCGCCGTCAGGCTGCGGAGCCCTTGCGCCCGAGCTCGAAGAACGCCTGCTTGGCGGCGAGCAAGAGGAGCACGTGCACGGCCACGACCCCGAGCGCGCCCGGCATCGGTCCGAAGAGGGCCGCCCTCCAGCGATCGCCCCACACGCCCGGGAAGAGCTCGAGGCCGCGCCACCAGAGCAGCGGCAGCACGAGCAGCAGGTTCGCGAAGGTCTGGCGCAGGGCGACATCGAGGCAGTGGCCCGTCGAACCCGGGAGCTCGCGAGCAGGCAGGTGCTTGCGGAGTGCAACCATCTCGAGCGCGAGACCTCCGAGGAGCGGCGCGGGCCAGGCGACCTGTTGGAACGTATACTGCGCCCAGGCCGCCGCGAGCGCCGTGCCGCCCGCGAACGCCGCGAGGGCGAGCGCATGGGAGGCGAGGGTGGGCAGCGCCGGGAGACTGCGTGCGTGCTCGGGTCCTTCGCCACGCTCACCGGCCGTGTCGACCGGCGGCAGCGCGGCAAGCGCGGCCCGGGCGTCGCGCGCCGCGTGACGAATGTCCGAGAGGATTCGGCCGTCGCGCACGGTGATGACACGATCGGCGCAGGCTGCGATCTCCTGCTCGTGGGTCACGAGGACGATCGTGATGCCGCGCGTGCGCTGAAGCTCCTGAAGCAGCGCGAGGACCTCGTAGCTCGTGCGGGTGTCGAGGTTGCCGGTTGGCTCGTCCGCGAGGATGAGGGGCGGGTTCGTGACGAGCGCGCGCGCGATCGCGACGCGCTGCTGCTGACCGCCGGAGAGCTGATTGGGTGTATGATGCATGCGTGGCCCGAGACCGACAGCCTCGAGGGCGGCGATCGCGGCGGCGCGTCGTTCGCGGCGGCTGAGGCCGCGGTAGAGCAGCGGGAGCTCGACGTTCTCGAGGGCCGTCGTGCGTGCGAGTAGGTGAAACCCTTGGAAGACGAAGCCGATGACGCGGTTTCGGGCGACGGCGCGCGCGTCGAGGCCGCGCTGGCCAAGCTCGACCCCCGCGAGCTCGTAGGTGCCGCTCGTGGGGCGATCGAGGCAGCCGAGGACGTTCATCAGCGTCGACTTGCCCGAGCCGCTCGCGCCGACGATCGCCACGAGCTCTCCGGCGGCGATGGTGAGGCTCACGCCACGCAGCGCCATGACGACGCCGCCCTCGGACTCGTAGATCTTCGTGACGTCGGTCACGCGGACGAGCGGTGGCTCTTCGGCGTGAGGTTGGGCGCTCGCGGCAACGGTTTCGCTCATGGGGGCGCGCTCAGAAGGGCTTCTTCTTGTCCTTCTTCTCGTCGGTCTCGTCGGTGATGACGAGGACGTCGCCTGCGAGTTCGGCGTCGTCGACGAGCTCGGTGTGGAGGCCGTCGGTGATGCCCACGTGGATGCGCGTCGCCACCGGCTCCTCCTTGACGTCGCTCGCGCGGCCGCTCGGCCCCGGGGTCTTCTTGAGCACGTAGACCTGCGCCTCACCCTTGGGGAGTCCCGCCTCGCGCGCCGCGACCGCGGGCTTCGCGGAGCCCGCGCCCTCGCGCCCCTTCTTTTCGCCACTGCCCTCGGCCGGCGAGGGCTTGAAGCGCATCGCCGCGTTTGGCACTCGGCGCACGCCGTTCGCTTGCCGCGTGCGCACGGCGATGGTCGCGGTCATGCCGGGGCGCAGCTTTTCGTCCGGGTTTTCGACCTCGACGATCGCGGGGTAGGTCACGACACCCTGCACCGTGTTCGCGCTGAAGCGCAGCTGAGAGAGCGTGCCCTTGAAGGTCTCGCCAGGGAAGGCGTCGACCACGGCCTCGACGGCCATGCCCTCGGCGAGCTTGCCCACGTCCGCCTCGTCCACGTCGGCGATGACGCGCATGCGCTTCAGGTCTTGCGCGACGACGAAGAGGGTCGGGGTCTGGAAGCTCGCCGCGACCGTGGCGCCCGGGTCGATCGCGCGGTTCACCACGACGCCGTCGATCGGCGCGACGATGCGCGTGTACCCCACGTTCGTGAGGGACTGCTTGAGCTGCGCCTCGATCGCCTTGAGCGCCGCGCGTGCCGCCTCGATGGAGGCCTTCGTCGTGTCGTACTGGCCCTTCGCGGCGTCGAGCTCGGCCTTGCTCGCGAGCTTTTGGGCGACGAGACGCTGCATGCGATCGTAGTTGGCCTTCGCGGCCTCGTGCGCGCCGTTCGCGCTCTCGATCTGTGCGCGCTGGGCCGCGAGGTTCGCCTCTTGTTGCGAGGCCTGTGCCCCGTAGACCGACGGGTCGATCTCGGCGAGGAGATCGCCCTTCTTCACGGGCGAGTTGAAGTCGACGTGGACGCTCACCACGCGGCCGTTGACCTGCGCGCCGACGTTCACTTGCAGGAGCGGTTGCACGGTCCCCGTGGCCTGCACCTTCTCGACGACGTCGCCCTTGGTGACGCTGCTCGTGACGAAACGTGAGGGCGTGGCTGGGCGATGCTTCTCGCGCCACACGACCGTGCCCGCCGTGACCCCGGCGAGCGCGAGGACGAAGGCCAGGCGCTTCAGCCACTTCCGGCCGCCTTCGACCTTCGCAAGCTCGGCGTGAAGCTCTTCGGCGGGCGAGGCGTAGCTGGGCATGAGGCCTACCTAGCGCAACTCGGCGTGATTTGAAAAATGGCGCTGCGTGCCGTGGGCTCGTCGCTCACCGTCGAGAAATACGTCGAGCATACGGTATATGCGACTTCGCGCGCAGGCCTCGGTTTCCGCCGTTTCCATGCGGGTCGATGCATTCCGCTTCCGATGAACGCGGGCCGCCTTCGTTCGCGCGCCCCCTCAGAAAGCGATGGACGGCCGCGGGCCGCTCGCCTACCCGCCACGGCAGAGGTCCCATGCGCGCTGCTCCTGCGATCGTTTCGTCCGCTCTTTTCCTCGCCGGTGCGAATGCCACGGCGGCGCCGCCTACCACGCCGACCACGAGCGCGAAGGTCACGGCGACCACCGTCACGGCTGCACCCGTCGTCGCGCCGCCACCGCCGGCCGCCCCGGTCGTGGCTCAAGCGCCCGCTCCGGCTTCGGTCGCCGCGCCCGCGCCCCCCACGACGCGCGCCGCCATGCGCTCGGCCGCGCCCGCGCCCTTCGAAGACCCGACGCAGACCTACTACCAGCTCGGCCCGCGCTACCGCGGCATCGTCCTGCCGGGGTTCGTCACGGGCATCTTCGCGCGCCAGGCGCAGTCGCAATACTTCAACAACGTCGGCCTCGAGCTCGACATCCGCCGCGACGGCTTCTCGCTCACGCCGAGCCTCAGCTACCTCGGCATGAGCACGGACCCGATCCTCTTCGCCGACAAGTCGAAGCCCGAGGAGTTCGCGCGCAACTGGAGCCAAATCACGAGCGAGCTCAAGGGTCTCATGCTCGGCCTCGACATGAACTGGTCGACCCCGCTCGACCACAACGTGTTCCTCGAATACGGCATCGGCGTCGGCCTCGCGGTCACGTTCGGCGACGTGGGGGTGAACTGGGTCTACCGCGACGCGAGCGGCGCCTTCGTGCCCTGCGCGTCGACCTCGGACGGGTCGAGCCGGCCCATCAACGACCAAGGCTGCGCGCCCGGCCTCCACGATACGAACAACAACCCCGCGCGCGTGGGCAATTACAAGGAGCCGAGCTGGATCGACGGCGGCAACAAGCCGAACGTGCTCCCGTGGCTCTCGATGCCCCAGCTCGGCTTGCGCGTGAACCCCACGCCCGAGTTCCAAGCGCGCGTCGGCGGCGGCATGAGCCTGCTCGGCCCTTGGTTCGGCGTGAGCATGTCGTACGGCTTCGAGCAGACCGCGCGCAACCCGCCCGTACGCCGCTGAGCGCGTCCGTCGCTTCGCTCGGCGTGGCCAATTCGTGTAGCCTCGCGACGTGAGCATCGACCCCACCTCCTTGCCCCTTCGCTACGAGCCGCAGACGCTCCTCGGCGCAGGCGGTGGAGGCGCGGTCTTCGCGGTGCGCGACGTGCTCACGGGCGAAGCGCTCGCGCTCAAGGTCCTCGCGGCAGGAGCGGGGGAGGAAGAGTACCGCGCGCTCCTTCGTGAGGCGACCTTCCTCGCCGAAGCGGAGGGGCTCGGGTTGCCCGAAGTGCGGGCGTTCGGGCGAACGCGCGACGGCAAGGCGTACCTCGTGCGCACCATGGTGGCCGGTTCACCCCTCGACAGCTGGTCGCGCGGGCGAGAGCCGCTCGAGGTCGCCGCGGCGGTGCTCAGCGCGATGGGGGTCGTCGCGGTCTTGCATCGCTTCGGCCTCCTCCACGGCGATCTGAAGCCCGCGAACGTGGTCGTCGACGACGACGGCGAGGGGCACCTCGTCGACTTGGGCTTGGCGGTGCCATGGTCCGGTGAGGCCGCTCCTGCGCGGGGATTCACGCCGAATTACGCGGCGCCCGAGCTCTTCGAAGGCGCGGCGCTCGATGGGCGGACGGAGGTGTTTGCCCTCGCAGCGACGCTCCGCGATGCGCTCGCCGGCGCGCGAGCCGACGTCGACGTCGATCGCGTGCTCTCGCCCGTGCTCGCCGCAGGTCTCGATCCGCACCCGTCCGGCAGGCCGGCGGGCGTCGACGAGTTCGTGCAGCGCCTCCGACGTGCGCTCGCGACTCTCGACGTGCGGTTCACGGCGGCGCGTGATCGCCGTGACCGTTGGCGGCTCTACGGCGTCGAGGCCGACGCGGCCGTCCTGGGAGCTCGCCTCGACGTGTGGCCTGCGGGAGAGGTCTTTTGGCTCGGTGCCGAGCGAGGCTCCGGCGTGAGCACGCTCCTGCGTCGCTGGGCCTGGAGCGCGGGCGTGCGAGGCCTCCCGATCGAGCTCGTGGAGGGCGTTCGCTGCGGCCGGGCGCACGAGGTCGTCGCAGAAGAAGCGCTCGCGCTCGTGCCCGACGGCGGGTTCGTCGCCCTCGACGGCTTTCGAATCTCCGTGAGCGCGATCGCGTCTCTCGCTTCGGCGGCGTCGCGTCGCCGCGTGCGCGTGATCGCCGCGGGTGCGTGGCGAGAGCGGGCGGTGATGGCGCCATCGCCGCTCACTTCGGAGCAAGGGCTCGAGCTCGTGCAGCGCATGCGACCCGACCTTGGCGAGCGGGCCAAAGCGGCGCTTGTCGAACGTTCGTGCGGGCGGCCTGGGGATCTCCGGGCATCGCTCGAGCACCTCGACGGGCGCATGGTGGTCTCGGTCGGCGACCTCGACGCGATGACCGTGGCCGCCGAGCCCGTGTCGCTCGATCGCGTGGGAATGCTGCTCGCGCGCGGTCGCATCGCGGAGGCGCGCGCGACGCTCGAAGCCTGCGACGAGCGCACGTCGAGCCAAGGGCGTCTCCTCGCCGCGCGCATCGCCCTCGGTCGTGGAGCCTCCGAGGAAGCGCTCGCGCTGGCAGAAGGGAGCAACGCGAACGGCGAACGCATGGTGGTTCGCGCGCGCGCGCTGCTTCGTCTCGGCAAGCTCGCGGAGGCCCTCGAGGCCACGGAGTCCGCGGTCGCCTCCCCGGTGGCGAGCGTGCGTGCCGAAGGTCTCTCGCTTCGGTCGGTCGCGTTCTCGTTCCGCGGGGCCCTCGACGAAGCTCTCGCCGCCTCGCAGGCGGCCGTCGACGCCGCGCGCGAGGCCGATGATCGCGCGCGGGCGATCGCTCTCGGGAGCCACGGGCTCGTGCTTCATCGACGCGGTGAGCGCGCGCTCGCCATCGACACCCACGAACGCGCGCTCGCGTGCGCCGAGGTCGCCTCGGACGCGTCGCTCGTCGCGGTCTCGCGCCTGAACCTGGCGGCGATCACCCAAGAGTCCGGCGATCCCGGCCGTGCGCTCCGGTCGCTCGAGCCCGTGGTGGCGCTTGCGGG
>CAIOHM010000085.1 GCA_903858055.1 uncultured delta proteobacterium | reverse complement strand
CGGACCACACGGAGCACGGCTTCGCCGAGGGCGAGGGGCACGAGGCCAAGCACGACTTCGACGCCGACCTTGGCGCTTCCGCCTCCATCTCGGGCTCCGCGGGGCTCTGCTCGACCTACAAGTGGTGACGCGGCAGACCTGTTGCGTTGCGCGCTCGGGTCCTCCTCACGGGCCCGTACGCGCGAGCGTCTCGGCGAGCGTCGGCGTGAGCGTCCCTGCCGCGCCGGCCTGCGACCATGCCTCGCACTTCGGACATTTCTCGTCGATGGGCGGGAGCGGCCGCGCGCGCGGGACCGCCGAACCCTTGAAGACCACGGGCGCCTTCTCGCAGCGCACGGGCGTACGCCGGTAGTACGTCGTGGCGTCGTGCTTGACGAGGTTGCCTTGCTCGAACACACGGAAAGAGGCGGCTCCCGCGCACACGCGCCGCGCTTTGGCGACCTCCTCTGCTGTGAGCTTCCCCGCGGGGTCGACGACCTCGCCCGCCTCGAGCACGCAGGTCTCCGCGCTCCAGGTGCCCATGCCTCGGAACTCCTTGCCGACGGAGCGCCCGAAGGACGTGGTCTCGAGGAACGCGCCCTCCATCGAGGGGCACGCGCGGACCTCCCGTGCGAGGAGGTCGCCGTGGATGCGCCGGCAGTGCCCGTAGGCCGTGGCGATGGGCACGAGCAGGCCGCCGTACGTGAAGCCCTCCTTGGTGGGGTCTTCGTAGAGCATCGCGCCCATGTCGTTGATCGACTCGTCGAGCTTCCCGATCACCGTCTGCTGACACGATTCGGCCGCCTGGATCGCCTCCGTAAGGGCCTCGGGCGTGACCTTCGACGGGTCGCGGTCGAGGGCCTTCGAGAGGCGCAACGTGAGGCCGTACGCTGCGGCGTAGTCGGCGCCGAGCTCGGCCTGGCGCTGGACGCGCGCCTCCGTGATGACGAAGCACCCGCCGGTGAACAGAGCGAGCAAAGAGACGGAACGGGCAGAGCGCGGCGACATCCCTCGAGCGTCGCGCAAAGGGGACCCGACGTCCAGAACGAGTCAGGGGCGATGCGGACGAGTCGTTGCGCGGGGCAAGAACGCGTCGGGGGCGTCGTTCACGGCGCGCGCGAGCCTGCGCACGAACGCTTCGCCCTCGTGCGCGTACGCGGCGCGCTGCTCGTCGCTGAAGCGAACGCGCACCTCGAACGTGCCGACGGTGCCGCAGAGCACCTCCAACACGAGAGCGCCGTCCGCCTCCTCCCAGAACGAGAAGCTCCACGGCTCCTCGAGGATCATTCGCCGCGACGACGCGCCGCCGCTCACGGGCGTAGCTCCGCGACCTCGAGCACGATCGTGTGCGCGCGGCCGGGCCAGGTCTCGTAAGTGGCGACGCGCCGGAAGCCCGCGGACTCCGCCATGCGGGTGAGCGTCTCGACGCTCCAGAACCACCACCACGGCGCCTCGCTCGGGGTGCCGCTCGCGTCGAGCCACGCGACGGGCGAAGCGCCTTCGAAGTTCTTCGCACCGAGCTTGAGGCTCTTGCAGTGTGCACGCAGCACCTCGAGTGGCTGGCCGTGGAGCGCGGGCCCGAAGTAGGTCGCTCCGCCGGTGAGATCGAGCGTGCCGGCCTCGTTCGCGAGGCGCTCCGGGAGCGTCATCGATCCGAGCGCCAGGGTGCCTCGCGTGAGCGCACGGAGCTTCAGCAAGTGGCGGAAGGGGTCGGGTGTATGGAAGATCTGACCCGAGGCGTGCACGAGGTCGAAGAGGCCGTGATCGCGGCTCGCGCCGAGCGAATCGAGGTCGAGGCAGAGCGGGTTCACGCGGCGAGGGAAGCCGCGCTCGGTGAGGCGTGCCTCGAGCTTCGACCATGCGGGGTGCCCGAGCGGGGTGCGGTCGATCTTCGTGGCGGAGGCGGCGCCGTGCGCGAGGAGGTGCGAGAGGCGCTCGGCGTTCGTGGAGGCGAGCGCCCCGACCTCGGCCACGTGGAGCCCCGACGCGAGGGCGGCGAGGTGCTCTTCGAAGGTGGCGAAGGTCGTGGCCGTGGTGATCATGGGCGGCGTGGCGGCGGTCTCGGCGAGCATCGCGTCGTTTGAGCGATCAGGGAAGAACAGCGCGTAGTCGCGCGCATAAACGCGCCGCACGAGGGCCTCGAGTTCCGCGGTGACGGGCGCTTCGTTCGCGCGGTCCGAGACGTTCACGCGCGGGAGGTCCACGATCCCGAGCCCACGGAGGCCGTCTTCGAGGTGGTCGTGCCGCAAGACGTGCGTGACCTGCACCCGGCCGTCCTCGTCGGCAATCCACGGCGACTGCGGGAGCCAACCGGGGTGCCGGAGCGCCCGCGGGTTCTCCGCGAGGACGTGCGCGATCTCGAGTGTCGAGTAGCGCATGCAGAGGTCGAAGTCCGGGTGCCTGCCGTGCTTCGCGTCGCCGCTCCTGGCGTGCCAGTGGGAGCGCTCCATGCGCGCGTAGGCGACGTTCGAGAGGAAGCGGTCGAGCGGGTCGCGCACGACGGCGAACGACGTGTACGACGCCCACTCGCGCGGGTAGTCCGCGGCGTAGGCGTGCCACGGGCGATGGCCCTGCGCGCGCATGCGCAGGTGATCGACGACGGCCGTGCCCGCGTTCTTGGGCACGTGCACGAAGATGAGCCGGCGCGCGTCGTCGAGGGGCATGGACCCTGGCGGGCCTAGCAGCCTTCGGTCGCGCGAGGGTCAGGTGACGTCGGTGCGACGCCACTCGAGGCGCGTCGCGCGCTCGCGGGCGCGGCGACGCTACTTCTTGAACTTGCTCATCAGGTCGCCGAGCGTGCCGAAGCCCTGCTTCGCCGCAGGCTTCCCGCCGCCCTGACCGCCGCCCTCGCGCTTGCCCTTCGGGGCGCGCGGTGCGGCTTCACCAAGCGCGTCGCGCTCGTCTGCGTTCGCGCGGAGACCGAGCGTGACCTTGCGGACCATCTCGCCGCGCTTGTTCGCCTCGGGCTCGCCGATGGCGCGCACGACCACGTCGACCTTGTCGCCCTCGTGGAGCTTCTCTTCGAGCTTCGTCTTGCGGTCGCGGACGACCTCGCCGGCGGGCAGAAGCGCTTCGAGGCCGCCGATGTCGACGAACGCGCCGAAGTCCTTCACGCGCACGACCGTTCCCGTGATCTCCGCGCCTACGCCGAGCGACGCCAGCGTCTGCTCGCGGGCCTCGGCGGCTTCGCGGTCGAGGAGAATGCGGCGCGAGAGGACGACGTTCTTGCCGCGCACCTCGGTCACCGCGAAGCGCATGCTCTTGCCGATGAACGAGCTCGCGTCGGTGACCTGGAAGCGGTCGATCTGGGACATGGGGCAGAACGCGCGCGTCCCGCCGGACTCGACCTCGAGGCCGCCCTTGTTCACGCCCTTCACGACGCCCTCGATCGAGAGGCCCGCGGCCTTCGCCTGCTCGAAGGCCTCCACGCCGCCGCCCTTCGGGGCCTGGCGGCCGAGCTTCACGTTGCCGTCGCGATCGATTTGCACGACCTGCGCACGGATGCGAGACCCGACCTCGACGGTGAGCTCGCCCTCGGCGTTCGTAAGCTCGGCGGCGTCGATCGCGCCCTGGCGCTTGCCGTCGATCTCGACGAGGACGACGCCCCCGCCGATGTAGACGACCGGCCCCTCGAAGCTCTCGCCCACCCGCAGGTGGCGATGCCCCGCCGTCTTCTCTTGCCCCTCGAAGAGAGCCGCGAAGCTCTCCATGCCTTCTTCCGTCTCGACCGCGCTCGTCATGGCGGCCGGGGCACTAGCAGGGGGGGCACGCGCTTGCACGCGAATCACGGACCCGCGCGATTCCTGCGAGGTTCAAGGCTCGCGCGAGGCTTCCGCCGCGTCGGGCATCGAGCGGTAGCGGCGGTAGAACATGGCCACACGTTCGACGTACGCCTGCGTCTCTTCGTACGGGGGAATGCCGTTGTAGCGGCGTACGGCGCCCTCGCCTGCGTTGTAGCCGGCGATGGTCTTGCGGAGATCGCCCGCAAAGGCGTTCGCCAAGATGCGAAGGAAGCGCGCTCCCCCGAAGATGTTCTCGCGCGGGTCGTCGATGGACCTCACCTGCATCGCGGCGGCGGTGTCGGGCATGAGCTGCATGAGCCCGCGGGCGCCGGCGTGGCTCAGCGCCTTCGGCTCGTAGTTCGACTCGACCTTGATCACCGCGCGCAGCAGCGCCTCGGGGAGCTGGTAGGCCGAGGCGGCCTGACGAATCCATACGTCGTAGCGCGTGTAGCGGGTCGGGTCGGCGCTCGGCGCCGAGGGCGCGAAGTCGCGGCCGCGGTTCGAGCGGTTGCCGCGCAAGAAGAGCTTCGCGGCGGGGTCTTCCTTCTTGCTCGTGAAGTGGATGACCCCCTCCTGGTCGACCCAGCGGTAGATGTCGGCGCGCACGGTCGCGCTCGTGCCCACGGTGAGCACGAGGAGCGCGAGCGAGCGGCGCAGGGGAGAAGGCATCGGCGGCACCATCTTCCTCACCCGAGCCGAACGCGCAAGTCCATCGCGTATTCCCGTGTGTCACGCGGAAGTTGGGCTTTCGGCGCGTTCGCGTTAGGAAAGCTCACCGCCATGGGCTCCACGACGACGGACAACGTGCTCCTCGCCTTCGCGGCCATCGTGTTCGCGCTCTACCTCTTTTGGAAGCTGCGCCCCGCGATCGGTGTCGACGACGCCCTCGAGCTTCGCAGGCGTGCGGACGACGCGCTCGCGAAGAACCTCGCGGCGCTCCGCGACGACGGCTCGCGGGTCACGATGCTCTGCGACGAAGCCGAGAAGCTCGCCCTCTCGGTGGGTCGTCGTCGCCGCGCGGCGATCTTGTTCGCCCGCGCGATGCGCCTCGCGCCCGCAGACCCCAAGGTGATCGAGCGCGCGAGCAAGGCCCTCGCCAGAAAGCCTCGGCTCCTCGAGGCCCTCCTGTGGAAGCGCCTCGCGTACGCCCAGACCTCGCCCAACGAGAAGCTCGCCCTCGAGGCGACGCTCGCTGCCCTCGCCGGCGCG
>CAIOHM010000084.1 GCA_903858055.1 uncultured delta proteobacterium | reverse complement strand
GTCCGCGCAGGCGGCGCTCAGCTACGTGCGTTCACGTGCGCGCACCCTCGGTCTCGAACCCGACTTCCACGCGAAGATCGACGTGCACGTGCACTTCCCCGAGTTCATTCGCAAAGACGGGCCCTCGGCCGGCGTGACCATGGCCACGAGCCTCGCGAGCGCGCTCATGAAGGTGCCCGTGCGCCGCGACGTCGCGATGACGGGCGAGATCACCTTGCGCGGGCGCGTGATGGAGATTGGCGGCTTGAAGGAGAAGCTCCTCGCCGCGCACCGCGCGGGCATTCGTACGGTCCTCGTGCCGCGCGACAACCGCAAAGACCTCCGCGAGGTTCCGCGGCGCGTGCTCAAGGCGATGCGCATCGTGCTCGTCTCCCACGTCGACGACGTGCTCCGCGAGGCGCTCGCGCTCGACGACGCGGCGGCGCGTTTCCCGCAGGTGCGCTCGCTGGTGGAGTACCGCTTCGGTGAGGTCGTCGTCTCGAATCCGCCCGCGGGGCTCGAGCCCGTCTCGGGTGAACCCGCGCACGTGCACTGAGCGCGCGGCTGGCGCCGGGTCTTCCGGCGTCCTCCTCCCGTACCTCTGGGTCGTTCGCTCTCTTTCCGCCGGGTGCTATTCGCGCGTGAGCAGCGCGCGGCGAAGGCTCCCGCGGCCCGTGCACGCGCAGTGGGCCCCCTCGAGGAGCGCATCGATCGCGGTCTCGTCGAAGGTCTTGCCCTCGCGGTCGAGGTGCACGGCCATGGCGGCGAGACCGCTCAGGCATAGGGCGCAGCGGGTGCTTCGTTCGCGCACGAACGCCCGGAGCACCGTGCGCATGCGCTCGTTGTCTTGGAGGCTCTCGGCGGTCTCGACGCGGGCCCCCGGCGGCAGCGAGGAAGCGGAGCGCGTGCACGCGGAGAGGACCTCACCGTCGACCAAGACGCGGCACGATCCGCAGGTTCCGCGCTCGCAGCCGTGGAGCACGCTCTTCAAGGCCAGGGTGCGTCGCAGGAGCGCGTCGAGGGGGAGGGATCGTTCGACCTCGACGCAGACCGCTTCGCCATTCACGTGCAAAGTGCATGGAACAACGAACCCCCCGTCGCTCGCCTCGTGGGGTGCTTCGGGGGGCCGGTTTTCGAAGGGGCTCTTGGCGCTCACGCGCTGAACGAAGACCCGCAGCCGCAGCTGCCCTTCGAGTTCGGGTTGTTGAACTTGAAGCCCGATCCGTGGACGCCCTCGACGTAGTCGATCTCGGTGTCTTCCAGGTACTGGAAGGAGAGCGGGTCGACGTAGAGCTTCACGCCGAGCGACTCGAACTGCTCGTCGACGTCGCTCACGGCGTCTTCGAAGTAGAGGTCGTAGGTGAAGCCCGCGCACCCGCCGCCGATGACGCGGAGGCGGAGACCCTGACCCTCGAGGCTCTCTTCGGCGGCGATGGACTTGACCTTCTCGGCAGCTCGTTCGGTGACGGTGATCATGCGTTGGTTCCTAGCGCAAAGTTTGGCGCTGACCAGAGGCGAGGTCGGGCTCGACCGTGAAACCTTTGCGGTGCCGTCGGGCGGCGGTGTCACGCAGGCGACGAGGTCGCCGCGCGGAAAACCTCGGAAAGTTCCAGGGAATGTGCCGGTACGCGCGGTGCATGGAGGATGGGTCGACGATCGACCGGCGCGCCTTCGAAAGTACTTCCCAGCGCGCAGAAGCGGCGCGAACATTCGGGCCGGTTTTCGCAGTTCACACATCAAGGAGAACAAAGAATGCGTAAGGAGAATCTGGTTCGTTTCGGTGCCGTGTCCGTGGCCCTCGCGATGGCGGCGGGTTCGTTCATGGTCGGTTGCAGCGACGACTCGAGCAGCGGCGGCTCCACCCCGGCGGCCGACTCGGGCACGCCCGCAGCCGACAGCTCGACGCCGGTCGCGGACAGCTCGACGCCGGTCGCCGACAGCTCGACGCCCGTTGCGGACAGCGCAGCCCCGACCGACGCAGCGGCTCCCGCGGACGCGGCACGTGATGGCTCCGCGACGGACGCTGCGACGGACGCTGGCCCCGCGGCCCCGACCGGCATCATCATCGACGTCGTCCACGCGTCGCCTGACACCCCGCAAGTGGGCCTCTGCCTCGGCGGCGTGAGCGGCACGAACGTGGTCTTCCCCGCGCCGTTCGACAAGGTGCAGGGCCCGCTCCCGCGCTGGGCTGGCACGCAGATCACGGTCCCCACGGCCCTCGTCGGCGCCATCTCGGGCCTCCCGGTTCGCGTCTACCTCGTTCCGGGCTACACCCCCGGCGACGCGGGCGCGCCGACCTGCGCGAGCGTCACGGGCACGGGCGGCTCGGCGGTGCTCCTGAAGGAGTTCCCGGCGGGTTCGTTCGCGGGCGGCAAGGGCTACATCATCGCGGCGACCGGCTGCACCAACTCGGGCACGGCCACCGTGGCCAAGTGCGGCGCCAACACCGCGGACGGCGGCTCGGGCGCGCGCCCGCTCACGCCGTACTTCGCGGAGTTCGACCGCCAGGCGGTTCCTGCGGCCAACACCGCGGCGCAGTTCGTCCACCTCGCGGCCCCCACGGAAGGCCTCGCGCCTCTCGCCAACGGCGTGAAGATCGCGGGCGGTCTCCCGGTGGCCTCCGACGCGGGCACGACCTACAACTGGGCGGCCTATGTCACGGGCGCAAACGCGGTGAAGTTCGCTGACGCGCCGACCGCGAAGTTCTCGGCGCCGCTCCCGAACGACCCGAACACGCTCGCGCTCGGCGTCTTCACGGCGGCCGCTCCGGCGTCGCCCGCGGGTCAGACCCCCGTCGCGTCGATCCCGTTCGGCCTCGTCGCGTTCGCGACGACCGGCGCGCAGAACCCGACGTACTTCAAGAAGGGCACGACCTACACGTTCATCGCGCTCGGCGACGCCGCGAACCAAGGCGCGGACCAGTTCCGCGTCATCGCGCTCCCGAACAACCCGGTGAACTGATCGCGCGAACGCCCACCCGGGCGCCGCGTCTCGCGAGGCCGTCGAGCTTGCTCGGCGGTCTCGTGTTTTTTTGCGCACGCGAGAAACTCCTTTGCGGGCGTTTCAAGCGGCGCGAACATGGCGCCCGCGCGGCGTGCGCGCACGGAGGAGAGAACGAGATGGCGTTTCGGTCGTGGGTTCCTGGGGGGGCGGTCGCGTGTGTGCTCGCGGGCGTTGCAGGCATGTCCTCGATGGCGTGCAGCGACGCGAAGGAAGAGGTCGGCGGCGCGGGCGC
>CAIOHM010000083.1 GCA_903858055.1 uncultured delta proteobacterium | reverse complement strand
GCGTGAAGCTCGTCGTGGCGATCGTCGCCTGCGCGCTCTTCGGGGCGCTCATGACCTTCGGCATCGGCGCCTACGCCCCCATCATGCTCACGGTCTCGCTGCTCGGGATGAACCCCACGGGCGCCTTTCCCATCATGATGGGCGCCTGTGCGTTCCTCATGCCCGTCGCGAACGTGCGCTTTCTCGAGGCGGAGGCGTACGACGCGCGCGCCGCGATCGGTCTCACGGTGGGTGGCGTGCCGGGCGTGCTCGTGGCCGCGTGGGTCGTGAAGTCGCTCCCGCTCGTGGCGCTCAAGGTGCTCGTCGTGATCGTCGCCTCGGGGACGGCGGTGGGGCTCCTCCGCGACGCGTGGCGTGAGCCGAGGGACGCGGTGTCGTAAGGCAAATCGCAGCGATCGCAAAATGATTCGTACGCGAAAGATTTTGCGCTAGAGCGAAGATCATGACTGCGCCCTTCACGAAGGTCCTCATCGCCAACCGCGGGGAGATCGCCCGCCGCGTCATCCGCACCTGCAAGCGCCTCGGCATCGCGACGGTCGCCATCTACTCGGAGGCCGACGCCGACCTGCCCCACGTGAAAGAGGCCGACGAGGCGTACCTCGTGGGCGGCCCGGCGCCGAAGGACTCGTACCTGCGCATCGAGGCGATTGTCGACGTGCTCAAGAAGAGCGGCGCGCAGGCGGTGCACCCGGGCTACGGGTTTCTCAGCGAGAAGGCGGCCTTCGCACGCGCGGTTGCCGAGGCAGGCGCGGTCTTCGTGGGGCCCACGCCCGCCATGCTCGAGGCTTTCGGCGACAAGATGAAGGCGCGTCACGTAGCGCTCGCGGCGGGCGTCTCGCCGGTGCCAGGCGTCGACGCGCCGATCGATCTCGCGACCGAGGGCGGTCGCGCCGAGGCACGGTCCGCAGCGGCGCGCATCGGCTACCCGATCCTCGTCAAGGCCGTGGGCGGCGGCGGCGGCATCGGGATGCAAATCGTCCGCGAAGAGGCAGGGCTCGAGAAGGCGCTCGAGACCTGCTCGAACCGAGGCGCCGCGGCCTTTGCCGACGCGCGCGTGTACCTCGAGCGCTACGTCGCGCAGCCGCGCCACATCGAGGTGCAGGTCTTCGGCGACACGCACGGGCAGATCTTTGCGCTCGGCGAACGTGAGTGCAGTCTGCAACGAAGGCATCAAAAGATCGTCGAAGAGTCGCCGTCTCCCGCGTGGTTCTTCCAAGGCGCGGAAGGTGCGCTCCGGCGAGCGAAGCTCCTCGAGTCGGCCGTGCGCATCGTGCGCGAAGTGAACTACGTGGGCGCGGGGACGTGTGAGTTCATCGCCGACGATCAGGGGGAGGTGTTCTTCCTCGAGGTGAACGCGCGCCTGCAGGTCGAGCACCCGGTCACCGAAATGGTCACGGGCCTCGATCTCGTCGAGTGGCAGCTCCGCGTCGCGGCCGGCGAGAAGCTCCCCGACTGGAGCGAGCTCGACCGCAAGGGCTACGCCATCGAAGCGCGTCTCTACGCAGAAGACCCCGCAAAAGGCTTCCTCCCGAAGCCTGGCGCGATCGATACGCTGCGCTGGTGCGGCGGCGAGGGTGAGCTTCAGACCGCGCGCGTGCGCATCGAATCGGGCGTCGCCGCCGGGAACAAGATGACGCCGTACTACGATCCGATGCTCGCGAAGGTCGTGGCATGGGGCGAGACGCGCGAGCAGGCGATGGACCGTCTCGCCGATGCGCTCGCGACGAGCGAAGTGGCGCCGTGCACGACGAACGCGAGCTACCTGCGCGCCGTGCTCGCGAACGAAGACTTCCGCGCGGGGCGCTACGACACGCAGTTCGCGGAGCCCTTCGCGAAGGCTTGGGGCGCGGCGCACAAGTAACCGAGCGTGCGCGGCGCTCGACCTCGCACGCCTGCGCGGAACTCGTGCTAGCGGCCTCGACATGCGCCTCGAACGCCTCCTCGAAGGACTCGCCAAGAACGCCCTCCACGCCGCGCTCGGAGTCGACGCGGACCCGGTGCTCCGCGCGACGGCCGACGCCAAGCACGGCGATTACCAGGTGAACGGCGTGCTGCCGCTCGCCAAGCGCGAGAAGAAGAACCCGCGCGAGCTGGCCGACCTCGTCGCGAAAGAGCTCGAGAGGCAGGGCGCGTTCGCCGGCGTCGAAGTGGCGGGGCCGGGCTTCGTGAACCTGCGCCTCGACCCGGCGTGGCTTGCGAAGGTCCTGGCGGAGAGCGCAGGCGGCACGGTCCTCGAGCCTGCGGCCACGCGCGAGAAGATCGTCGTCGACTACTCGAGCCCGAACATCGCCAAGCAAATGCACGTGGGGCACCTGCGCTCCACGATCCTCGGCGCCGCGGTCGTGAGCCTCCTTCGCGCCGTCGGCCACGAGGTCCTTGGCGACAACCACCTCGGCGACTGGGGCACGCAGTTCGGTCTGCTCATCGTGGGCATGCGCCGCTTCGGCAGCGAAGAGGCGCTGGAGAAGACGCCGATCGAAGAGCTCGAGCGCGTCTACAAGCTCGCCACCGCGGCCGCCAAGGAAGACGAGGCGACCGCCGCCGAGGCCCGTGCCGAGCTTGCGAAGCTCCAAGCGGGCGACGCCGCGAACCGCGCCCTCTGGCAACGCTTCATCGACGTGACGCGCAAGAGCCTCGACGTCATCTACGCGCGCCTCGGCGTGAGCTTCGACCTGTGGCTCGGCGAGTCGTTCTTCGACCCGATGCTCCCGAGCACCTGCCAGCTCCTCGAAGAGAAGGGCCTCGCGCGCACGGACGCCGGCGCCCTCTGCGTCTTTTTTCCCGAGCTCGAGAGTGCGCCCGCGGACCTCAAGAAGATCAAGGAGCCGTTCATCGTGCGCAAGAGCGACGGCGCCTACCTCTACGCCTCGACGGACGTGGCGACCGCGCTCTACCGCGACCGCGAGATGCACACGGACCGGAACCTCTACGTCGTCGACGCGCGCCAGGGGCTCCACTTCAAGCAGGTGTTCGCGGTCGCGAAGATGCTCGGGCTCCCGCAGCGCTTCGAGCACGTCTCGTTCGGCAGCGTGCTCGGCGAGGACGGCAAGCCGCTCAAAACCCGCGACGGCAAGGCGATCACGCTCGCGTCGCTCCTCGACGAGGCCGAGAGCCGCGCGGCGGACCGCATCCGCGAGGAGGGGCTCGACGTGCCCGAGGAAGAGCTCGCCGAGGTGGCGCGCGCGGTGGGCGTTGGCGCGGTGAAGTGGGCGGACCTGAAGCAAAACCGCACGAGCGACTACGTGTTCTCGTGGGAAAAGCTCATCTCGTTCAAGGGCAACTCGGGTCCTTATGTGCAGTATGCACATGCCCGCGTCGCCTCGCTCTTCCGCAAGGGCGGACTCGATCGCTCGGCGTACCTCGGCGGCGCGCTCACGCTCGAGGCGCCCGAGGAGAAGGAGCTCGCCAAGCGCCTCGCGCTCTTCGCGGACGTCATCCACGCCGCCGCCGAGACCGCGCAGCCGCACCTCGTGTGCGACCACCTCTACGAGCTCGCGCGCGTGTTCTCGGGCTTCTACGAGGCGTGCCCGGTGCTCAAGTCCGAGGGCGCGACCCGCGAGAGCCGCCTGCGCCTCGCGGCCGCCACTGCGGAGCAGCTGCGTCAGGGCCTCACGCTCCTCGGCATCGTCGCGATCGACCGCATGTGACGTGCGCGTGAGCGCTCTCGCCGCGCAGGCCGCTTCGCACGACGCTGACCTGTTCAGTTGTTTGGCGCGGCCAAGTCGATCCACGCGCCGACGCGGCGTTCGCCTCAAACCGCGCCGTGCGGCTGCGTTCGAAGCGAGGTCCGTACGTGTCGCGCTCACCCCTCGAGGTACGCGAGCACGCGGTCGAGGTTGCCCTCCACGCTCTTGTAGACGCGGCTCGCCGGCGAGAGCGAGCGCAGCGCGGCGGCGAAGAGATCGCGCTCTCGTTCGTTCGTGCGGATCGCTTCGCCCTCGATGAACGTCACGTGGATGCCGAAGATCGCAGCGTTCACGTGCGGCAATCCCCACGTGAGCTGGCGCTCGACACGCAGGAGAAACGGCGAGGGCGCGCGCGCATCGTCGAAGGAGCGCCCGCGCCAGGTCCCGGCGTCGTGGCCCGGCGGCGGAGCGGGATGGTGGTTCAGGCGATTGTCCGTCGCGAAACCCCAGACGAATCGCACGTAAGGGCCGCGGTGGATCATCGCGCGCACGAGGCTCTCCGCCGCCGCGTTCACCTTCTCGATGTGCGGGACCGGCGCGTGGATCGCCGTGAACGGGAGGCCGAGTTTCTCCTCTGCGGCCCAGTGGCTCGGTGCGCAAAGATGGAGCGCCGCGAGCCAGTCGCGGAAGGTCTCGCGCTCGCCCTCGGCGCGCACCACGGCGACGTCGCACTCGAACTGAAGGCAGAGCGCGTCGAAGGCGGAGAGGAACGGCGTCTCGCAGCGCGGGCCCTTCGTGAGCTCGAAGGCGGCGTCGAGCGCGATGCGATCACCCGTGTGAGATGCATGGAGAATGCAGCCATCTCCTCGGTCCTCGCGCGTGAAGAGGTGCGGGTGCTCCGTGCAGAGGC
>CAIOHM010000082.1 GCA_903858055.1 uncultured delta proteobacterium | reverse complement strand
CGGTGGTGAGGCCGGCGTCGCGGGTCTCGTCGACCGGCGCGCCCGTGCTGCTCGTGCCCGCGCTGCTGCACGCCGCGAGGCCGAGGAAGAGCGGCCCGAGAAGGTTCGAGAGAGAGGGTGCTCGCATGTGCGACACTACGCATGACGTGTGCCAACGCGGACGCTCAGGGAATTGTCGAGCGGCCGCGTGGCCCTGTCTCGAAATGAGATGCATCGAAACGAGACATGATCCAAGATGAGGCATGGTGACGAGCACCCCTTCGCTCCCCTTCGCTGCCCTCGAGGCCCACCTGGAGCGTCACCGCTGGGCGGAAGCCGAAGCGGAGCTCGAGCGCCTCGAAGCGAGTGACCTCGCGCGCGACCCCCGACTGCTCCGAGGTTTTCGAAGGCTCGAGGAGGGGCGCGGTCGCCGCTCGGGGCTCGCGCACCACGTGGCGCGCTTCGTCGCGCGGCTGCCGGAGTCGCGGAGCTGGCCCCTCGTGCGCATCGAGAAGGGCATCGCGCACCTCTGGAGCGGCGAGCTCGAGGAGGGTCGGGAGGAGCTCCTGGCAGCCGTCGACGGGCTTCACGGCTCCTCGGATTTGCTCGCGCGCGCCACCGCCGAGGCGTACGTGGGCCAGAGCTACATGGCGCCGCTCGATCCGATGCGCGCGCGTCGGGCCTTCCGCACGGCACGGGAGCTGGCGCTCGCGGGCGCGCACCACGACCTCGTCGTCCAGGCGGAGCTCCACCTCGGTCACGTCGAGCTCCGCGCGGGCGATCTGCAACGCGCGATTCGAATCTACCGCCAAGCCCTCACCACGAGCCAAGACCACGAGCTCGAGGCGGGCATGCGGAGCGCGAACTACAACCTCGGCAACTGCTTCTACGAGCTCGGGCGCCTCAAGCTCGCGCGCCGTCATTTGCGGGCCGCGCGCGCCCTCGCGCAGCGCCGCGGCGAGCCTTGGCACGAGGCGTGGGCCGAGCGCATCCTCGCGGACGTCGACCGCAAAGAAGGCCGCTACGCGCTCGCGGAGCAAGCGCTCGTGCGCACCGAGGCGCTCTTCCGGTCGGTCAGCGCGTACACCGCCACCGAGCGCGCCTGGGTCGAAGTGCGCCGCGTGGAGATGCACCTCGCCAAAGGGGAGGCGCGCGAGGCGCTCGCGCTCGCCGCCACGTGCACGGGCCCCGAGGTCGAAGCCACGCCACGGCTCTACGCCGAGCTCCTCGCCGCGCGCGCCAAGCTGCAGATCGAGCCGTCGCCGAAATGCGCGACCGAGCTCGAACGGATCGCCCGCGACGCAGAAAAACTCGGTGTTTCCGAGCTCGCGTGGCAAGCGCGAAGCGCCGCCTCGCGCGTGCGCCTCGAGGCCTTCGCGGAGGGGGCGCTCGATCACGCGCCGCCCAAAGATCTCGCCAAGCTCGTCGCCCGCGCGGCACACGATTGGAAGCGCGCGCGCTCGCTCTTCGCGGGGCTCACCGCGCAGCTCACCGAGGGCCACCGCGCCTCGTTCGTGCGCGACGCCTCGCGGCTCACGGAGGCTCGCTGGCTCGCGCTCACGGAGGCCATCGTCGCGCAGCTCGGCGCCGCGGGCGCGCCGGAGGGGCCGGTGCGCGGCGAAGATCACGCGCGGTGGGTGCGCGCGATGACCCGCCTCGGCGAGCTCAGCGTCGCCGACGACGTGCCCGCCGTGCTCTCGCGGGCCCTGGATTTGCTGCTCGAGCTCGTCGGCGCGAAGGCCGCGTACCTGTGGCTCGACGGCGACGCGAAGGCGGCCCCGATCTTCTGCGCGCGCGACGCCGACGGGCGTGACCTCCCGCCCAAGGCGAGGCCGAAGCGTGGCGACACGCTCCCGCCGAGCGAGGTGGGTGCGGTGCCGGCGCGCGGCCGCGAGAACCACGCCATCGCGCCTCACCCCGAGGTCATGGGGCTCGTGCAGCTCGAGGACCTGCGCGCGAGCACCCTCGCGGAAGACGAGCGCCAAGAGCTCGTGACCGCGTTCTCCCTCGCGCTCGCAGGCTTCGTGCGCGTGGCTCGGGCGCGCCAGGATCTGCTCTCGCAGAACGCTTCCCGTGAGGCGATTGCCAGTCAGCTCGCGATCGACCTCGCGCGCACGGAGGCGGCGCTCGAGGTCGCGCGGGCCGCGGCGCCGGTCGCCGTCGAGGGTCGTGGGGGGCTCGTGGGGCGGAGCAAACCCATGCGCGACGTCTTCGCGCAGCTCGACCGCATTCAGCGCACGCACCTCCCGGTGCTCGTCACCGGCGAGAGCGGCACGGGCAAGGAGCTCGTGGCGCGCCTCGTGCACGACGAGAGCGCGAGGAGACGCGAGTCGTTCGTCGCGGTGAACTGCGGCGCGCTGAGCGAGTCTTTGCTCGAGAGCGAGCTCTTCGGCCACGTGCGCGGCGCGTTCACGGGCGCGCAAAAAGACGCGCCGGGGCTCTTCGTGGTCGCCGACAAGGGCACGCTCTTCCTCGACGAGGTCGGCGAGATGTCCCTCGCGATGCAGGCCAAGCTCTTGCGCGTGCTCCAAGAGGGCGAGGTGCGGCCCGTCGGCGGCGCGAAGGTCCGCAAGGTCGACGCACGCATCGTCGCCGCGACGCACCGCAACCTCGAGGAGCTCGTGCGCGAGGGCCGCTTCCGTGAGGACCTCTACTACCGGCTCTACATCCTCGCGATTCACCTGCCGCCGCTCCGCGCGCGGGAGGACGACATCGTGCCCATCGCCAAAGCGCTGCTCGCTCGCATCGCGCCTGAGAAAAAGCTAGGTCCCGACGCGACCGCGTGGCTGCTTGGTCAGCCGTGGCCCGGCAACGTGCGCGAGCTCAAGGCGGTCCTCGAGGCCGCTGCAGTCTACACGGACGCCTCGGTTCTGGGCGCGGAGGCCTTCGTGCCGCGCCGCTCGACGAGCCTCGCGCCGCGCGACCGCGTGGACCTCGAAGAGACGGCGGTCCCCGAAAACCTCGAGCGCATCGAGGCGTGGGCCCTCGCGCGGAGCCTCCGTCGTCACGAGGGGAACGTCGCCGCCGCCGCGCGCGCGCTCGGCATTGGCCGCGCGACGATGTACAGGAAAATGACGCAGTACGGCCTCGTGGCGCCGCGCTGAGAGGAGCGAACGAGAGCGGGGTTTTCAGCGCTTCGGTGCGCCCGCGTCGGCGAAGCGGGCCCGCATTTCGGCGAGCTGGGCCGCGGGCTCCTTCGCGCGCAGGCACGGGTTGCAGTCCCCAAGCGCGAGGAAGCCGCAGCCTCCGGCGCTGCTCCACGCGGCCACGACGGGGGCGAGACGCTCGTCACCTTCGGTCGTCATGCGCGGCAAGAGCGCCTTGCGATCGGTGCAAGTTTTCGCGGCGCGCGTGTCGAGGAGTACGCTCGAAGCCTTGGAAATCTTCGCGCGAACGTCGCTTTGCGCGAGCGCCTCCGTGGCGAGCTTCTTCGCAAAGCCCTTCTTGTCGGCGAGCGTTACGAGTGCGTCGGCGCCGCGCGTGCCGAGGTGCTTCGCGAGCACGGGCACGAGCGCCACGGCGGCCTCTTCGCTCTTCTGGGCGCTCGCCTCGGCGACGGCCGCATAGACCTCGGCGTCGGGCGCGCTCGCTTCGGCGAGGGCCGTGAGGTGCTTGGCGACGAGGAGCGGCGCGCCCTCCGCATGGGCGGCCTCCACGAGGGCTCCGAGTACGGCGACGTCGTGTGGATAGAGGAAAACCAGATCTTCGAGGGCGCCGCGGCCGGCAGCTTTCGCGCGCGCGAGCTCCGCGGGCGAGGGCGCGTCGGGCTTCACGATCGCGGCGAGCGGTCCTGCGGCGCTCCCGGGGCTCCGCGTTCGCACGTACGCGACCCCGAGGGCGAGCGCCACCGCGAGCGCGAGCCCCGCGAACACGCGCGGGAAGAGCTCGGGCCGTGCTTCGGTCTCGCTCTTCGGGGCCTCGGCGATCGAGGCCGCGGGTGCGGGGTCGTGCGCGGGCGCCGCGGCCACACGCGCCGGCGAGGGCGGCGCGAGGCTCACCGTACGAAGCGCCTCGAGGAGCTCGTGCGCCGAGGAAACCCGGTCTTCGGGCTTCGCGGCGAGGAGCCGGGCCACGAGCGCGGCGAGCGGCTGCGGCACCGAAGGCGGCAGCGGCGGCGGCGCTTCCGTGAGCTGCTTCGTGACGATGGCCATGAGGTCGTCGCCCTCGAAGGGCACGCGGCCGGCGAGCAGCTCGTACGCGATGACCCCGACCGCGTACACGTCGACGCGGGCGTCGACCGCTTGCCCGACCGCTTGCTCGGGCGCCATGTAGCGCGGCGTGCCGTAGACCATGCCGAGCTGCGTTCCCGGTGAACTCGCGGTCACGCTCGCGGCGGCCTCACCGACGAGCTTGGCGATGCCGAAGTCGAGGATTTTGAGGGCCACGGGCACCCCGGGGCGCTCGACGAGCAAGAGGTTGTCGGGCTTGAGGTCGCGGTGCACGATCCCGGCGCCGTGGGCGGCGACGAGGGCGCTCGCGAGGCCCTCGAGGAGCGGCAGAGCCTCCGCTGCGCCGAGGGGGCCCTGTTCCGCGAGGCGCTGCGTGAGCGAGCGGCCTTGCACGTACTCGAGCACGAGCACCGGCGTGCCGTCCGCGAGGTGCACGACGTCCGTGGCCCCCACCACGTTCGGGTGGTCGATGCGCGCGCTCGCGAGGGCCTCGCGCTCGAAGCGGGCGACGGCCTCGGCGGACCCGAGCAGCGTGCGGTGAATCGTCTTCAGCGCCACGCGGCGACCGAGCGTCACGTGCTCCGCGAGGAAGACCGAGCCCATGGCGCCGGCCCCGAGCGCGGAGACGATGCGGTAACGCTCCGCGACGACCTCGCCCGCCGTGAGCGAGCTGGAGGCGGGGGCGGTATCCGAGAGGCCGAGGCGCGTGCTCATTCGCGGGGCAGGGGCTACCGCAGTGCGTTGGCGGAGGCGAGGCCCGTGCACCCGCGGCGACGCTTTACCGGCCCGGCTCTTGACCCGACCGGGCAGCGGCGCGACCCTCCCGCCCATGGACACGATCATCACGGGCGGGCTCTTGGTCGACGGCACGGGCGCGGCGCCCTTCGAAGCGGACATCGCGCTGAAGGACGGCAAGATCGCCGCCATCGGCAAGAACCTCGGCACCGCGGCGCGCATGATCGACGCGAAGGGCTGCATCGTCACCCCGGGCTTCGTGGACATCCACACGCACTACGACGGCCAGGTGAGCTGGGACGAAGAGTTCCGTCCCTCTTCGGTGCACGGGGTCACGACCGCCGTCATGGGCAGCTGCGGCGTGGGCTTCGCGCCGGTCAAGAAGGCCGATCGCGAGCGCATCATCGGGCTCATGGAGGGCGTCGAAGACATCCCCGGCGCGGCGCTCGCCGAGGGTTTGAACTGGCGCTGGGAGACCGTTGAAGAATACATGAACGCGCTCGACGCGATGCCGCACGCGATCGACTTCGCGGTGGTCGTGCCCCACGACGCGCTCCGCGTGTACGTGATGGGCGAGCGCGCCGAGGCCCGCGAGCCCGCCACCGACGAAGACCTCGCGCAGATGCAGGCGGTGCTCCGCGGCGCGCTCCAGGCCGGTGCCGTGGGCTTCTCCACCGGCCGCAGCGACAACCACAAAGACAACCGCGGCGCCGACACGCCCGCCGCCGAGGCCTCGAAGCGCGAGCTCGAAGCGCTCGCCGCCGCGCTCAAGGGCACCGGTCGCCGCACGGTGCAAATCGTCAGCGATTTCGATCTCGGTCGCGGCCCGGGCGCCTTCGACGCGGAGTTCGACCTCGTCGACGCGATGGCCACCGCGAGCGGCGCGCCGCTGAGCATCTCGCTGCTTCAGCGCATCGGCGACATCGATCAGTGGAAGCGCATCCTTCAGCGCGTCGAGGCTTCCGTCGCGCGCGGTCTCGAGATGAAGGTCCAGAGCGCACCGCGCGGCATCGGCGTGCTCATCGGGCTCGAGGCGACCTTCCACCCGTTCATCGGCTTCCCGAGCTACAAAGAGGTCGCGACGAAGAGCCTCGCGGAGCGCGTCGCCCACTTGCGAAATCCCGAGGTCCGCGCGCGCATTCTCTCGGAGACCTCCGAGCGTTTGGCCGGGGACGGGAGCTCGGTGCCGCCGCTCGTGGACCAGCTCCTCGCGAACATCGATTTCGTCTCGATGAGCCTCTTCCGCCTCGGCGAACGCCCGAACTACGAGCCGAAGCGCGAGGACTCGATCTTCGGTGAGGCGATGCGCAGCGGTCGCAAGGTGCTCGAGGTGCTCTACGACGCCATGCTCGAGCAAGAGGGCCACGCGCTCCTCTACTTTCCCATCTACAACTACGCCTCCGGCAACCTCGACGTCGTGGCCGAGATGCTCCACCACCCGCGCACGCTCTTCGGCCTCTCGGACGGCGGCGCGCACGTCGGCACCATTTGCGACGGAAGTTTCCCGTCGTTCCTGCTCTCGCACTGGGCGCGTGATCGCGCCGAGCGCAAGCTGCCGCTCGAGAAGGCGGTGCACATGCTCACGGGCGCCAACGCGGCGTGGGCGGGCTTCGGGGATCGTGGCGAGCTCGCGGTTGGCAAGAAGGCGGACGTGAACGTCATCGACCTCGCGGGCCTCGAGCTGCTGCCGCCGCGCCTCGTGCACGACCTGCCCGCCGGCGGAAAGCGCTTCTTGCAAGATGCACGCGGTTACCGCGCCACGATCGTCAGCGGTGAAGTCGTCGCGCAGAACGGTGAGCTCACCGGCGCTCGCCCCGGCCGCCTCGTGCGCGGGAGCAACTGAGCGTTTCGGCGCGGCTGCTCGAGCGGTACGCCGAGGAAAAACGCGGGCGCGGCGGGTGATCGTCGCAACAAGGTGCGCACGGTGGAAACACTTGCGACATGCACGCACCCGCTCGATCGAGGGCCTGCTCGCGAAACGCTGCGAGCGGGCTCTCTTTCGCTTCGGGGGGCGAGCTGGCATGGCCCGTGCTCGAGGAGGAGTGGCGCGACACGGGGCACGCCGATCGCGGGAGCAAGGGGGCTCCCTCGATCGCGTCCCCGTGTCGTGACCACCTACGAGAGAGGCACCATGGCGAACATCACCGTCCGTCGCGACAACGAGTCCCGCACGCTCGCACCGCAGATCCCGATGTGGGAGCCGCGCTTCGAGCCCTTGCGCATGATGCGGGAGCTGATGGGGTGGGACCCCTTCCGGGAAATGACGGCCTTTCCGCTTACGGCCACCTCGAGCTTCGCGCCGGCTTTCGAGATCAAGGAGTCGCGCGACGGCTACTCCTTCAAGGCCGACGTGCCCGGCGTGCGCGAGCAGGACCTCGACATCACGCTCACAGGCAACCGCCTCACCGTGAGCGGCAAGCGCGAAAGCGACAAGCTCGAACAGAGCGACACGTACTACGCCGCCGAGCGTACCTACGGGTCCTTCTTCCGGAGCTTCACCTTGCCCGAGGGGATCGACGCGAACTCGATGCACGCCGACGTGCGCGACGGCGTCTTGACCCTCAACGTGCGCAAGGTGCCCGAGGCGCTCCCTCGGCACATTCCCGTGGGTTCCGCTGCGCCGCGCAAGAGCTAGAGCCACGAGCGCACCCAGGCTTCACACCTGACGCGCTTCGTCGCTTCGCTTTCTCTTCTCTTCGCTTGCTTACGCACCACGTGGGGCGCTTGGTCCGAGAGGGCTGGGCGCCCCGCGTCACGTGGGAGGGCCGTCACGAGGCACGGCCGCCGCGGGAAGTTGTCCGCTTCGGAGCGCGTGGGGCAGGGGTGTCTCATGAGCATGCCCTCCTCCCGCTTCCTCCGCGTCGAGCGACGCGGCGACCTCGAGCTTTGCATCGTCGACCACCCGCGCGCGCGGGCCCTCTTGACCTCGCAGGGCGCGCAGCTGCTCGCGTTTACGCCCACGGGCGAGAAGCCCGTCGTGTGGTTGAGCGAGGAGGCCGCTTTTCAGCAGGGAAGCTCCGTGCGCGGGGGCACGCCCGTTTGTGCGCCATGGTTCGGCGACCTCGCGAAGAACCCGGAGGCGGTACGTGCAGGGTACACGGGGAGCCAGGCGCCGGCCCACGGCCTCGTGCGCGGGGTGCCGTGGTCTCTCGAAGCCGTCGAAGAAGACGACACGGGCGTGCGCGTACGGTTTCTACTCGAGAGCACCTCCCCCGCGCTGCGGGATTGGCAGGCGCCGCTCGTGTTGCGTGTGGAATACACGATCGGGCGGGAGCTCCACGCGCGCCTGCGGGTGAGCGCGCCCGAGAGGCCGACGACGGTGAGCCTCGCGCTCCACACCTACCTCGCCGTGAGCGACGTAGGCGAGGTCGACGTCTCGGGCTTCGAGGGGGTGCCCTTCCGCGACGCGCTCGACGATTGGCGCGAGAAGGTCGAAGCGTCCCCGGTGCGCTTCGCGGGGGAGGTCGACCGGGTCTACGAGGGCGTCTCGCGCGCGAGCGTGGTGCACGACCGCGGGTGGGCGCGACGTGTGGTCGTCGAGCACGAGAACGCACGGAGCGCCGTGCTCTGGAACCCGCACGTCGCGAAGACCGCGCGCCTCTCGCAAATGAAGCCCGACGGCTGGCGCGCCATGCTCTGCATCGAGACGGCGAACGTGCTCGGCGACGCGCGCCACCTCGAAGCCGGCGAGAGCCACGCGCTCGGCGTGCGCGTCGCTGTGGAAGCGGGCGTGTGAGCGAACGGTAACGTGGTCTCGTTCGGGGGATTCCGGCGAGAGCGGAAGTGCAAGACATCCGTGAATTCGTTGGCTAAGCGCCTCAGGCATGAGCGCACGCTTCCTGCTGACGGGCACGACGGGCCAGCTGGGCTGGGAGCTCTGGCGCACGCTGGGGGTGCTCGGTGAGGTGCATGCGCTCGACGAGACGAAGCTCGACCTCACGAACGAGGCGGCGATCCGCGAGGCCGTGCGCGCGCTTCGCCCCACGCACGTGGTGAACCCGGCCGCGTTCACGGCCGTCGACAAGGCCGAGTCCGCGCGGGAGGCGGCCTTTGCGGTGAACGCCGGGGCCGTGCGAATCTTCGCGGAAGAAGCGCTCGCGGTCGGCGCCCGCATGGTGCACTTCAGCACCGACTACGTCTTCGACGGGAGCTCGAGCACGCCGTACCGCGAGGCGGACCCGACCGGTCCCGTCTCCGTGTACGGTGCAAGCAAGCTCGCCGGCGAGGAGGCCCTCGTCGCCTCGGGGGTCTCCGCGCTCTGCTTCCGCACGAGCTGGGTCTATGCTGCGCGCGGCCAGAACTTCCTCCGCACGATGCTCCGCGTCGCCCGCGCCGGGAACCCGCT
>CAIOHM010000081.1 GCA_903858055.1 uncultured delta proteobacterium | reverse complement strand
GCGCATGCGCATGGCCCTGTGCGAGCCGCTGCGCGAGCTCTTCAAGGACGAGGTCCGTGCCGCCGGCCGCAAGATGGGCATCCCGCAGCACATCCTCGGGCGACACCCTTTCCCAGGCCCGGGCCTCGCGATCCGCTGCCTCGGCGATCTGAACGAGAAGCGCCTCGACGTGCTCCGCGCCGCCGACGCGATCTTCCTCGAAGAGCTCCGCAAGGCAGGCCTCTACGACACCATTTGGCAGGCCTTCGCCGTGCTCCTCCCAGTCCGCTCCGTGGGCGTCATGGGCGACGAGCGCAGCTACGACGAGGTTTGCGCGCTCCGCGCCGTCACGAGCGTCGACGGCATGACCGCCGACTGGGCCGCCGTGCCCTACGAGGTCCTCGCCTCGGCCTCGAGCCGCATCATCAACGAGGTGAAGGGCATCGGGCGCGTGGTTTACGATATCTCCTCGAAGCCTCCAGCCACCATCGAATGGGAGTGATCGCTCCGCAGCCCTGCGGCTGCACGCCCCGAATCGTCGGTCGCAGGATGCTCGCCGTACAGGGAGTACGGCTGCGCTCCGCTCCCTAGCTTCGGGGCGTTCGCTCGCAGGGCTGCTCCGCTCTTGGACGGCGATTTGGGGTGGGTGCTCGCGACGGAGCACCGCTCCGCTCTTGGACGGCGGTTTGGGGCGGGCGCTCGCTGGGGGGCTTCGCTCTCGAACGGCGGGGGCGAAACGCGAACGGACAGGATTTCTCCTGTCCGTTTTCGTTCGTACGAGCCGGGCTCGCCTCACTTCTTGAGCCGCGCAACCTCTTCTTCGAGGCGGCGGATTGTCCGGCGCATGTCGCTGATCTCTTGCTCCGTGGGCAGGCCGAGCGCCTTCGCGATGCGCTCCTTCTGCTCGGCGGTGAACGACTCGACCTTGCCCGGCATCTGCATCGCCGCCATGAGCGCCTTCATCACGCGCTCGTCTTGCATCACCTGCGAGAAGCGGGGGTCGGTCATGAGCTCCATGCCGCGCTTCATGATGGTCTTCTTCCAGGAGGGGGTCTTGGTCATCGCGCGGTCTCCGGTGCGTAGAGCGACTCGAGGAGCTCACGGTGGCGCTCGATAAGGATGCGGCGCCGGAGCTTGAGGGTTGGGGTGAGGGTGCCCGCTTCGGCGGAGGGTTCCTCCGGAAGGAGCGCGAAGCGCTTGATGGTCTCGAAGGGCGCGAGCTGACGATTGGCAGCCTCGACGGCCGCGCGCAGCTCTTCGTGGAGCGCGTGGTCCGCGGCGATCGCCTCGCGCGTGGCCGACGGGCCCAGGCGGCTCTGCACCGCGGCGAACAGCTCCGCCGAGGGCACGATCAGCGCGACACAGTGAGGACGACCGTCGCCGACGACGAGCGCAAAGCTCACGGCGGGGGAGCTCTCGAGGAGCGCTTCCACGCGCTGCGGCGCCACGTTCTTGCCGCCCGCCGTAACGATGAGGTCCTTCTTGCGGTCGGTGATGTGGAGGAAGCCGCGCTCGTCGAAGCGGCCGATGTCGCCCGTGTGGAGCCAGCCCTCGGCGTCGAGGACCTCGGCGGTCGCCTGGGGATCGCGCCAGTAGCCACGCATCACGTTCGGGCCGCGCACGAGCACCTCGCCGTCGGATGCGAGCCGCACCTCGACGCCCTCGATGGGCTTGCCCACGCTGCCAAAGCGGTATTCGCCCGGGGTGTTGAGGGTGACGCCGCCGCCCGCCTCGGTCATGCCGTAACCCTCGAGCACGGAGACGCCAGCGCCCCAGAGCCACTCGGTCAGGTCCGCGCCGAGGGGAGCGCCGCCGCTGACCGCGAGGCGCAAGCGACGGCCGAAGCGCTTCTTCACTTTTTCGAGGACGATCTTGCGCGCCCAGTCGATTTCCCCGCGCGCGAGCGGTGTGGGCTTTGCGCCCGCTTCGCGCATGCGCGCCCAGCGACGCCCGGCCGCGGTGCCCCACTCGAAGAGCGCCTCGCTGCGACGTCCACGCTGCCGCGCTTCCGCCATGCATGCAGACTGCACCTTCTCGAAGAGACGCGGCACGCTCGCGAGGAACGTCGGCTCGACCTCGAGGGCGTCGTCGAGCGCGTGGAGGAGGCTCCGCGCGAAGGTGGTCGTGAAGCCCGCGCGGTACTGGAGCGTGAGCACCTGCTTGCCGAAAATGTGCGCGAGCGGCAGGAACAGCAGCTGCTCGTCGCGCTCGTCGACGGCGGCGATGGCTGCGAGACGCTCGATCTCGAAGTGAAAGTTCGCGTGCGAGAGGCACGCTCCCTTGGAGGTGCCCGTCGTGCCCGACGTGTAGACGATGGACGCGAGGTCG
>CAIOHM010000080.1 GCA_903858055.1 uncultured delta proteobacterium | reverse complement strand
TCGTAAAGCGGCGCCATGTAGCGCCGGCGGAGCGTGTCGTCGCCGAAGGCCTCGAGCAAGTGGGCGGCCCCGGCCGTGAGGCCCGCGTAGCCGTACGCCGACGCGTTCGCCGCCATCAGGTACGCGCTCGCGAGCGTGGTGACGAGGAGCGGCATGCGTTGACCGCCGACCTCGACGGGCCTCGCCGCGGCGATGACGCCGAGGTCCACGAGGCGCGGGTAGAGCGCCTTCATCAGCGGGTGCACGGCGACTCGCCCCCCTTCGAAGCGCGGCGGCTCCGCGTCCATCGGCCGGTACGCGGGAAAGAGCGCTTCGCGCGCGAGGCGGCGCGCGCCTTCGAGGAAGAGCGCGACCGTCTCCGCGTCGTGGTCGGCGAAGGCCGGCAACCGGAGCAAGGCCGCGCCGTCGAGCACCTCGTGAAGCAGAAATTCGACGTCGCGATCGCGCAGGAGCGGGTTCATGGGCGCGAGGCTACCGCGCACGGCCGCCGCGGCCCCCTCCCCCGTCGAAGGAATTGCTCCCACGAACCTTGACATCGCTGACTGTCACGTTTATCACTGACGCATCACACAGCGCGTCATCATGAAGCGTTGCACTTTTAGGAGTCAGCCGATGTCCAACACCCTCGTCGCCGAGTCCCCGCTCAGCTTTTTCTCGCGCCGCATGATGCTGGAGCGCCCCTTCGAGACGCTCGTTCGGCAGCTGGCCCCGACCTGGTCCCGCACGGAGACGCTCGCCGAGGTCGTCGAACTTCGCCGGGAGAGCCCCCGCGCCACGACGGTCGTGCTCGCGCCGAACGGGCGTTGGAGCGGCTTCGAGCCCGGCCAGTTCGTCCCGGTGACGTTCGAGGTGAACGGCGTGCGCACGACCCGCTGCTACTCGCTCTCGGAGGCCCCGCGCCGCGGACGCCTGCACATCACGGTCGCGCGCCACCCGCAGGGCAAGGTCTCGCGCCACGTGCACGACCACCTCGCCCTCGGCACCGTGGTCACGCTCGGCGAGGCGGCCGGCGCGCTCGTCCTCCCGCGTGAACCGGGCCCCGTGTTGCTCGTCGCGGGCGGCAGCGGCGTAACCCCCATGCGCGCCCACGTGCGCGCGCTCGCCGAGCGCCGCGCCCTCGAGGGTGTGGTGCTCCTGCACGATGCACGCACCGAAGAAGATCTCCTCTTCGCCCGCGATTTCCGCGCGCTGACGCTGGCGCACCCGGGGTTCGCGTACCTGCCGCGCACCACCTCCGGCGACGACCCCACGCTGCGCCTCGACGCGGCCCGCCTCGCGACCCTCGTGCCCGACTTCGCCTCGCGCACGGCGCTCGCCTGCGGCCCGGGGGGCTTCGTCGCCATGATCGAAGCGGCGTTCGCGGAGGCCGGTGCCGGCGCACGACTCCGCACCGAGAGCTTCACGGCCCCGATGGCCGCGGCGCCCCCCGCGAACGCCGAAACGCGCACGATCGCTGCGCCCGTCGCCCTCTTGCGATCGCAGGTTCACTTCAACGCCGACGGCCGCACGAGCCTCCTCGTGCAGGCCGAAGCTGCGGGTGCCCGCCCCAAGAGCGGCTGCCGCATGGGCATCTGCCACACGTGCACGTGCACCAAGCGAAGCGGCACCGTCGTGAACCTCCTGACCGGGCGCGTCTCGAGCGAGCCCAACGAGGCCGTGCAGCTCTGCGTCTCCGCGGCCCTCGGCCCCGTCGAGCTCGACGCCTGATCCGTCTTTCGCCCCTCTCTTCCCTCTCTTGAACCCTCGGTGATCTCCATGAGCACGAACGAAGTCTCCCTCACGCCCGCCCAAGTCGAAGCCTTCGGCCGCGCGCTCGACGCTCTCAAGGCCGAAGTGATCGCGGACCTCGGCGAGCGCGACCTCGCGCACATCCGCGGCGTCATCGCGAAGTCCCATGCGGCGGAGATCGCGGGGCGCGCCATGCTCCATTTCGGTCTCGGCCCCGTGAGCTTCCTCGGCGGCGTGGCCGCGCTCGCGAGCGCGAAGATCCTCAACAACATGGAGATCGGCCACAACGTCATGCACGGCCAATACGACTGGAGCGGCGACCCCGCGCTGCAGTCCTCGACCTACGACTGGGACACGGTGTGCCCCGCGGCGAACTGGAAAAATTACCACAACTACGAGCACCACACGTTCACCAACGTGCTCGGGCGCGACCGCGACATCGGCTACGCGTACCTGCGCGTGTGCGAGGAGCAGAGCTGGGCGCCGCGCCACCTTGCGCAACCCGTCGTAGCCGCGAACCTCGCGCTCAACTTCCAGTGGGGCATCGCCACGCACGACTTCCGCTTCGAGGAGTACCTGGACGGCCGTCTCCCCATGCGCGATCTGCCGCGCGCCGTCGCTCCGTTTCTCCGCAAGGCCGCGTGGCTCCTCGCAAAAGACTACGTCTTCTTCCCTGCCCTCGCGCTCGCGAACGCGCCGCGAGTCTTCCTCGGCAACTTGCTCGCCAACGGCGCGCGCAACGTCTGGGCGTTCGCGATCATTTTCTGTGGTCATTTCCCTGACGGCGTCGCGTACTTCCCCGAAGAGAGCCTCGCCGGTGAGACGCGCGGCGCCTGGTACCTGCGCCAGATTCGCGGCTCGGCGAACATCGAGGGTGGCCCGCTCTTCCACCTGTTCTCGGGGCACCTCAGCCACCAGATCGAGCACCACCTCTTCCCCGACGTGCCCGCCGTTCGCTACCCCGCCATGGCCGTGCGCGTGCGCGCGCTCTGCGAAGAGTTCGGTGTACCTTACAACACGGGTAGCTTCTGGCAGCAGTTCGGCACCGTCGTGAAGCGCATCTTCCGCCTCTCCCTCCCGGCGCGCCGCGTCTCCTCCGCGCCGCTTGCCGCCGCGGCAAGCTTGTGAGTACCTTCGACCGCGCGATGCCCCCACGAAGCGCGAACGAAGCCGACGCGAACGCCGTGGAACCAGGCATTCCTCAGGGGGAGCAGGTACAGGAGCCGAAGCCCGAGCCGCTCACCATCGACGACCTCGCCGCGCTCACGCGCGTGCCGAGCCGCACGATCCGCTTCTACCAAGCGAAAGGTCTGCTCCCGGCGCCGAAGCTCGTGGGCCGCGTCGCCTTCTACGAAGAGTCGCACCGCGAGCGCCTGAAGCTCATCGCCCAGCTCCAAGATCGCGGCCTCAAGATCGACGCGATCCGCGAGCTCGTGCGCCGCATCGACCGCGGGGAGGTCGACGTCTCCGAGTGGCTCGGCGTGCAGGCCTCGCTCCGTGCGCCCTGGGTCGCCGACCAAGCGCGCACGTGCACCGAGGAAGAGCTCTTCGAGCTCGCGCAAAACCGCCGCGACGGTCTCCTCGCCGACCTCGTGCGCGCGAACCTCGTGCAGCGCCAAGGGGAACTATTCCTCGTGCCGAGCCCCTCCATGGTCGCGGTGGTGGGCCGCCTCGACGACGCGGGCGTGCCCGTGGGCTCGTCGATGGGCGCCGAGAAGCTCCTCCGCAAGCACATTGGCAAGGCGGTCTCCGAGCTCGTGGGTCACTTCCTCTCGCAGCTCGAGAAGGGTCAAATCGAGCCGCGAGACGGCGGCACCGAGCTCCTCCCGCTCCTGCGCCCCATGGGTCTCGACGCCGTGCGCATCATCTTCGGCCAAGAGATGGAGCGCACGCTCCGCGAGCACGTCGAGAGCGGCAAGACGACGACCTCGGTGCTCCGCAAGAAGAGCTGAGGAGCGTGTCACGCCGCGGCGTGCGCGAGGAAGAACGACACGCACTGCGCGAGGTCGACGATCGCGAGGCCCGCGTCGAGGAGCCCCTTCCGCGTTCCGTGGTCCACGAGCGGGGTCACGCAGAGCCGGTGCGGCACGCCACGCGCACGGAGCTCGGCCGCGAGCAGGTGCGCGTGTTCCACGTCGATGACCTCGTCTCCCGCGCCGTGCACGATCGCGACCGGAAAGCGCAACGTCTCGAGCGCGGGCGCGAGGTCGAGCAAGTCCCACAAATCAGGCGTTCGGGCGAAAGCGCGCGCGAGAAGCGCCTTGCGCGCTTCCACGGAGGAGAGCAGCGCCTCGAGGACCGCACGCTCGGCGTCGGGGAGTTCGCGTGCACGTGCGACGCGCGATGACTCGGGGAGCCCCGCGACGTTGTCTTCGCACATGCGCCGCAGCGCTTCGTCGAGGCCCGGCGTGGACTCGCCTGCAAAGCGCAAGAAGTTCTTGAGCCCGAGGAGGCGCCCGTAGTCGTCCCGCGCCACCGTGAGCAGCTGCTCCACGCAAAGACGCACGTCGCAGTAACCGCCGAGCACGAGCGCAACGGAGACCCGATCGCGCAGCCTCGGCCGAGCGCTCGCGATGAGCGTCGCGGCCGCGCTGAACGAGACCGAGAGCACCGCGGTCCGTCCCGCGGGGCAGAGCACGCGGTCGCCGCAAACGCCCTCGACGAACGCTTCGATTTCGTCGACCGATTCGCTCCCAAAGCGAAGGGCTGCGACCTCGTCGATGCGCGGCGCGAGGACGCAGAAGCCCGCGCACGCGAGCGCTTCACAGAAGGCGTCCTGGCGCGGATCGCGCTCACCGTGGAGGCTCATACCGTGGACGAACACGGCGACCGGCAGATCCCCGCGGTGGGGCCACGCGGGCTCCACGCAACGCACACGCGACGGTCCGCGCGACGTCGCGACGTCGACGAAGCGCTCACGAAAGAGCCCGCGCGCATGGCCGCTCCACGCGGCGAGGAAAGCGAAGAGTCGTGCCTTGGAGTTCATCGATCGACGTTCGAGCAAGGGCGCGAGGCGGAACGCTGACCACGTCGCGCCAACGGTGTGACGACTTGGTCGCGAAGCGTGTTGCGCAGAATGCACGCAACGTTTCCCGAGCGCAGCGCGTTTCGTCACCGAGCTCGTGCACCCTGCCGCGCATCACACGACGCCCTTGGAAAACCATGACGACCGAATCCGGCACGCGCCTTCGCATCGAACCCTCTGACCACCCCGACCACGAGCCGCTCCACACGGCCGTCGACCCAGACCTCGTCGAGCTTCAGCTCGGGGCTGCGGGCGAGGGTTCCGTCCTCGTTCAAGCGGGCCCCTGGGTCGTGCGCCGCATCGCAGGCCCGCTCGAGCCCGAGCTCCTCACCGAGCTCGGTCGCCTCCGCGAGCGCACGTTTCGCCTCGTGGGCGAGGGCACCGGCCGGTCCGTCGACGTCGACGCCTTCGACGATCACTACGAGCACCTCATCCTCTGGCACGCGGGCGACCAGGCAATCGCCGGCGCGTACCGCCTCGCGCGCACGGACTCTGTTCGCCGCAGCCACGGCCTCGAAGGCCTCTACGTGAGCTCGCTCTTCGAGTTTGGCGACGCCTACATGGACGCGCTCGGCCCCGCCCTCGAGCTCGGCCGCTCCTTCGTCACCCCCGAGTACCAGGGCTCGCACGCGCTCGCGATGCTCTGGCGTGGCATCGGCGAGTGGCTCGCGCGCGAGCCGGAGATTTGCGCGATGACCGGCGTCGCGAGCTTCGACCGTCGCTACGACGACGAAACGCTGAGCATGATGCTCGCCGCCCTCGAGGCGCACCACGCCATGCCCGCCGCCACGCGCCTCGCGGTGCGGCCAAGGACGCCCTTCGAGTTCACGTCGCGACCAAGCGAGCACGAGCTCGCCGCGCT
>CAIOHM010000079.1 GCA_903858055.1 uncultured delta proteobacterium | reverse complement strand
CTCCTCGCGCTCCTCGCGCTTGCCTGGTGCGTGCTCCTCGTCGTCACCTCGCGCGACCTCGGCTTCGCGCGTGACGAAGGGTTCTACTTCTCCGCTGCACGGAGCTACGCGCAGTGGTTCGATCTGCTCGCCCGTGATCCGCATCGCGCGCTCGAGCGCCACGTCATCGACGGCGCGTGGGCCGCGAACCACGAGCACCCCTCGCTCGTGAAGAGCCTCTTCGCCGTCTCGTGGCTGCACCTCCACGAGCGTTTGGCCTGGTTTTCACAGGCGTCGCTCGCGTTTCGTTTTCCTGCGATGGTCCTCTCGTCGCTCGCCGTCTTCGGCACCGGTGTGCTCGCCGCCGAGGCGTTCGGTGCGGTTGCGGGCGTCGCGGCCGCGGGCTTCCTCGCGGCGTGCCCGGGCTTCTTTCACCACGCGCACTTGGCGTGCTTCGACGCGCCCATCGCGGCGCTCTGGGTGCTCGTCGCGTGGGCCCACCTTCGTGCGCTGCGCCTGCGTACGCTGGCCTCGTTCGTCATGCTCGGCGTCGCCTACGGGCTCGCGCTCGAGACCAAGCACAACGCGTGGATGCTCCCGGCGGTGCTCGTGCCCCACGCGCTCCTCTGCGGCTCGCGGGATGCGCGCGGGCAGAAGGCGTTTCCCTGGGCGATCTTCGCGCCGTACCTGATCGGCCCCCTGGTCTTCGTGGGGCTGTGGCCGTGGCTCTGGAACGACACGCTGCCGCGCATGCGCGAGTACGCCGAGTTCCACCTGCACCACGACTATTACAACATCGAGTTCCTCGGCCGGAACGTCTTCGCGCCGCCGGCTCCGCTCGCGTACCTGCCCGTCGTCGTGGCCGCCACGGTGCCCACCACGTTCATCGCCGCGGCGTTCTTCGGCATGTTCACCCCGCGGTCCTGGCTCCCGCGCGAGCGCTTTCAGCCGCGCCTCGGCGCCCGCGAGGACTACGCACTGGTGGTCTTCTGTTTTCTCGCGATTGGTGCCTCGTTTGGTCCGTTTTTCCTGCCGAAAACGCCAGTGTTTGGAGGATACAAGCATTGGCTCCAGGCCTACCCGTTCGCGGCGATCGTCGCGGGTCGCGGCGTGGCGATCGCCGTCGATGCCATCGCCGCGCGCGCCCCTTCGCGTCTGCGCAGCGTTGTAGGGGCGGGGCTCGTCTTGCTCACGCTCGCAGGCCCGCTCGCGGTGACGCTCCACGCGCACCCGTTCGGCATCGCTCCCTACGTGCCCGCGATCGGCGGCATGCGCGGCGGCGCGCGCCTCGGGCTCAATCGGCAGTTTTGGGGTTACACCACGCAGAACGTCGCCGACGAGCTCGCGAAGCTGCCGCCGAGCTCGCGCGTCTTCATTCACGACACGGCGTGGGACTCGTGGAACGCGCTGGTCGCGGAGCGCCGCGTGCGACCGGACTTGCAAGCGGTCTTCGCGCCGCAGGACGCGGACGCGGCCCTCGTCCAGCACGAACTCCACATGAACGAGGTCGACCACAACGTCTGGGTCGCCATGGGCACCGTGAGCCCGAGCTTCGTGCTCACCCACGACGGCGTGCCCTACGTAAGTGTTTATCGACGCAAGCGGTGAGCGGTCGCCGCACCAAAAGCGCGCTCTTGTGCGCAAAAACCCGGAATTCCAGCTAGGCTCCCCCGCGAATGGAAGCCTTCCATCCGACGCGTCTCGAGGAGGTCGCGCGTGCCCGTGCACGCCGGTCTGCCAGCGATCGCGTCGTGCTCGCGCTCGCGGGTCTCTTCGCGCTGGCGGCGCTGCTCGTGGTCAGTGCGCTGGCGGCGTTGCGCGTGCCGACCGTCGACGCGTGGATCATGCGCCGCGTCGAGCGTGAGGTCGCGGCGCTCGGGGTGCCCGCCACCATGCAGATGCACCTCGAGTACCTGCCGCCGCGGCTCGTCTTCACGAACGTCGTCGTGCCTTCGCTCGACGGCAGTGACGCCGCGCTCTCGGTGCCGCGCATCGAAGTGCGCCCGCGGTTGGCGCCGCTCCTCGTAGGCCGCGTGCTCATCGACGAGCTCCGCGTCGAACGCCCGCACGTGCGCGTCGTGTTCAAGGGCGGCGCGGTGCAGAACGTCAAGCTGCCGAAGTCCGAGGAAGAGAAGCCTCGGGCGCCGGTGATTCACGTGCCGCTCCGCACGCTGGCGATCTCCGACGCGACGCTCGACCTCGATCTCGAAGGGAACCTGATCGTCGTGGGCGGTCTCGACGCCGACGCTCGGCTCACGGACGACGCGGTGCTGGGCGTGCTCGGCCACCTGGCGATCGACGCCGACGAGTCGCTGGTGGTCCGAACGCGCGCGATTCCCGAGGCGCCCGGCAGGCCTGCGCACGAGGCTCAAGACGACGACATCCTCTGCCACCTCTCGGCGCGTGTGACCCTCGACGATCGTGAGCTGACCCTCCGACGGCTGCTCGTCGACGGGATGGTGGACCGCGATCGCAACGCCTCGACGGAGGGGCTCTGCAACGCGCCCATGAACGACCCGCGCTGGCTGCGCGTCTCGCTCACGGATGCCGCCGTCGACCGCAAGGCGCTCGAGGGGGGCGCGCTCGTGTACCGCGGCGAAGGTGAAGTGCGGGTCCCGCTCGCGCTCGCGAATCGCTTCGCGGACCTCGAAGCCGAGGGCGTGCTCGAGGCCTCGTTCAAGGTGAGCGCCAACGGCAAGCGCAAGCTCCCCGAGGTGGACGCGCGCCTCGGCGGCTACGGCGTCGCGCTCGGCCAGTTCGAGTTCATCGATCGCCTCGATGGCGACGTGCGCATTCACGACGACGTCGTCTCGAGCTCGAGCCTCTCGATCGCCGTCGGCCAGGGGATAGCCCTCTTGCGGGACGTCTCCGTTGCGCCCTTCGAGCCTGGCATTCCGCTGAAGGCGCGCCTCAACGGCGACGGGATCGACTTCCTCGCGCTCATGCAGGCGCTCGGGGTGAGCCCGCACCCGCACGTGGCGTGGCAAGTGCAGCAGCTCATCGTGACGGGCTGCGAAGGGACGCTCTCGCCGCTCAAGCTCGATGGCGACATCGAGATCGGCGCGGATTCGCTCGGCGTTTACGATCGCGCGGTGGACGATCCTGCCGCGCAGCGCATCGTGGGCCTCGGTGCGACACGGATCGCCGGGCGGCTTCACATCGACGCGGACACGCTCGTCTTCGAACGCCTCACGGCGCGCTTCGGTCACTCCTCCATTCAGGGCGCGCAGGTGCGCATTGGGTTCGCAGGTTCGCTCCTCGTGGACGCCGAGCGCGTCGACCTCGACCTCGACGATGTCGGAACGGTCGCGGGCATGCCGGTCTCCGGGAAGCTCGAGGCCTCTGTGCACGTGCACGGCGCGAACGTGGACCCGCTCATCGAGGTGCAGGCCAAGGCGAAGGGCTTCGAGTTCGGAGGCCTCGCGCTCGGCGATTTGCAGGGCCTGCACGCGAGCGCCCAGAGCCTCAAGGTCGACCTGGGCTCGTTCACGGTGCACAAAGGCTCGAGCCAATACCGCGTGAGCGATCTGCTCCTCGACTTCTCCACCGGCGCTCCGCTCGTGGTGCGCGGAGCGATAGCGGGCGAAGGCGTGGGCCTCCGCGACGTGCTCGCGACGTTCCACATGGACGAAGACCCGCGCTTCGACGGCTTCGACGCCGCGCTTGACCTCGCGTCGGAGCTGCGCGTCGACATCGGCGGACCGGCGGACCGCTGCGGCGGGGGCGCCATCTTCCTGCACCTCGCGACGAAGGCGCGTGACGTCGTGGCCTTCGGCGAGCACTTCGATCGCGGCGAGGCCGACGTCGACATGCAGTGGACCGACCGCGCGGCAGGGCTTCCGGGCGCGAAGCTGCGCATCGCGAGCTTTCAGCTCGAGAAGGCCGATGTCGACGATCGGGAGCGGACGGCGGGGCGCGTCGCGGGCGGCCTCGAGATGGCCTTCGGGGGCGAGGTCAACGGCAAGTTCTTCCTCGAGTCGACGCCGATGCGACGCTTCGACCGTGCGCGCCAGCTCGCGCCGGCCCTCGACGGCTTCGTGACCGGTCGCGGCACGATCGGGGGCCGCATCGACGCCCTCGAGATGACCGGCCTCTTCGACGTGGAGCAGACCCTCGTCGATGGCTTCGAGACCGGCGCGTCCCACGTCTCCTGGCGCATGCGTCAGCGGCGCGAAGAGCCCGGGAGCGCGCAGACGCGTTGCGGCCTTCCGGTGCCTGCGCCCTTCGATCGCGAGGCGTATCTCGCGCGCAAAGAGCCGTCGGGCATGCATCGCATCGACGGGACCCTCTTTGGCGGTCAGTTCGTCGTCAAGGAGGCACAGCTGACGATCGAAGACGACCCGATGCTCATCGGCGAGTTCGAGATGCGCGACCTCGATG
>CAIOHM010000078.1 GCA_903858055.1 uncultured delta proteobacterium | reverse complement strand
GTGGACGAAGCACCCGGCGAGACCGCCGGGCCCTGAGTTCAGGTACTTGTAGTTGCACCACACCGCGAAGTCTGGACCCCACGCGTGCAGCTCGAGGAGGAGGTTTCCAGCGCCGTGCGCGAGGTCGAAGCCGACCTTGCAACCCTGTGCATGGCCCGCCGCCGTGATGCCCGCGATGTCGAAGACCTGGCCCGTGAGGTAGTTCGGGTTGCCGAGGATGATCAGCGCGACGTGCTGCCCCTCGCGGGCGATCGCCGCCAAGATGTCTTCGTGGCGGAGCGTGGATTCTCCGGCGCGCGGCATGAGCTCGACGATGGCCTCGCGCGGGTCGTACCCGTGGAAGCGCACCTGTGACTCGAACGCGTAGCGATCCGAGGGAAACGGGCTCGTCTCCATCATGATCTTGAAGCGCTCGCGCGTCGGCCGGTAGAAGCTCGTCATCATGAGGTGAAGGTTCACCGTGAGCGTGTTCATGACGACGACCTCGTGCGGCCGCGCTCCGACGAGCCGCGCGGTCATCTCGGTCAGGTTCTCGTGGTACGGCATCCACGGCTTGCGCGCGTGAAAGTGCCCCTCGACGCCCCACTTCGCCCAATCGTCGAGCTCCTGCTCCACGTAGGCGCGCGTCGTCTTCGGTTGGAGGCCGAGCGAGTTGCCCGTGAGGTAGATGCACTCTTCACCGTTCGGGCCGGGCGGCACGAGGAAGAGATCGCGGAACGAGGCGAGGGGGTCGGCGCGATCCATCTCGATCGCGTAGGCCTCGGAGAAGCGGTCGACGGCGTTCATGCGGTGAAGTCCTCTTTGCGTTTGCCAAGCCACTCGAGGGCGGTGCCCGAAAGCAGCCGTTCGCGCGCGGCGAGGTCGAGCTCCGGGAGGCTCTCGATGAGCGCGCCGGGGACGTCTTCGCCGAGCGGGAAGGGATAATCGGTGCCGAGCGCCACGCGCGACGGGCCGAAGAGCTCGAGCAAGAAGCGGAGCGCCGCGGCGTCGTGCACGAGCGAGTCGAGGTAGAAGCGGCCCACGTAGTCGCGCGGGTTCTTCGGGTTGTCGACGGCGCACAGGTCGGGCCGCGCGAGGAAGCCGTGCTCGATGCGCCCGAGCGTGAACGGGAACGAGCCGCCGCCGTGGGCGAAGGCGACGCGGAGCTTCGGGAAGCGCTCGAAGACGCCGCCAAAGATCATCGAGCAGATCGCGAGCGAGGTCTCGGCGGGCATGCCGACGAGCCACGGCAAGAAGTACTTGGGCATGCGGCTCTCGCCCATCATGTCCCACGGGTGCACGAAGAGCGCCGCGCCGAGCTTCTCCGCCTCTTCGAAGACCGGGAAGAGCGCCGCGTCGCTGAGGTTCCAGTCGCCCACGTGGCTGCCGATTTGAACTCCCGGGAAGCCGAGCTCGCGCACGCAGCGGTGGAGCTCACGGCACGCGAGCTCCGGATCTTGCATCGGGAGCGTGCCGAGGCCGACGAAGCGCCGCGGGTCACGCCGGACGCTCGTGGCGAGATCGTCGTTCAAGAACCGCGCGACCTCGAGCCCGTCTTGGGGCTTCGCCCAATAGCTGAAGAGTACAGGTACCGTGGAGAGCACCTGCACACCGACGCCGTGGGCGTCGCACTCGAGGATGCGCTTGTCGACGTCCCAGCAGTTCGACTCGACCTCGCGGAAGAACCTGCCGTCGTCGCGCACCATGCGGGCGCGGCACGGCGCGTGGTGGTCGAGCGAGATGAACCCGCCGTAGCCGAAGCGCTCTTTGAACTTCGGCATCTCCCGCGGGAGGATGTGCGTGTGGATGTCGATCTTGAGCGGCGTCACGCGGGCTTCTTCTTCTCGGAGACCCACCCGCAGCTCGGGCACGTGCAGTTCTTCGGGTTTCCGTAGAAGTGCTCGAAGACCGGCGGGAGCTGCTTCACGATGTCCGTCACGTGGACGAACTCCTCGTACATCTTCGTCTTGCAGCGGTCGCAGTACCAGACGAAGCCGTCGAGCTCGTGCGCGAGGCGGCGACGTTCGATCACGAGCCCGACCGTGTTGGCCGGTCGCTGCGGCGAGTGCGGCACCTTCGGCGGCAGGAGGAAGATCTCGCCCGCGCGGATGGGGAAGTCTTGCGGACCGCCGTCGATCCACATGCGGAGGTTCATCTCGCCTTCGAGTTGGTAGAAGAACTCTTCGCCCTCGTTCACGTGGTAGTCCGTGCGCGCGTTCGGCCCGCCCACGACCGTGACCATGAACTCGCGATCGGCCCAGATTTGCTGGTTGCCGACGGGAGGCTTGAGCAGGTGGCGGTTGTCGTCGATCCACTTCTGGAAGTTCAGCGGCTTCATGCTCTCTCCGATGCGTGCAGGGTGCACGTGCCCGGCTTCAGTCGATGGTGGCGATGCACTTGAGCTCGATCGCGATCGGCGTCGGGAGGCTGCCGATCTCGAGGGTCGTGCGGCACGGCGGGTTCTCGCGGAAGTACTCGGCCCACAGCCGGTTGTAGGTCGGGAAGTCCGCCTTCATGTTCGTGAGGAAGACGGTCACGTCGACGAGGCGATCCCAGCTCGAGCCGGCGTCTTCGAGCACCGCGCGCACGTTCTCGAAGACCGATCGCGTCTGCACCTCGATGTCGTAGGAGACGATGTTTCCCTGTTCGTCGAGCTCGACGCCCGGAATCTTCTTCTTGCCGCGCTCGCGCGGGCCAACGCCCGAGAGGAACAGCAGATTTCCGACGCGGCGCGCGTGCGGGTAGTGGCCGACGGGCTCGGGGGCCTTCTTGGACTCGAACGATTGGGAGGTCGTGGTCATAGCTTCACGCAGACGTTCTTGGGTTCGGTGAAAAAGCGCATGGCGTCGACGCCGCCCTCGCGGCCTACGCCCGATTCCTTCATGCCGCCGAAGGGCGTGCGGAGATCGCGGAGCATCCAGCAGTTGATCCACACGATGCCGCTCTTGATGCGTGCCGCGGCACGATGGGCGCGTGTGACGTCGGAGGTCCACACGCTCGTCGCGAGGCCGTAGCGCGTGCCGTTCGCCAGGGCGATGGCCTCCTCCTCCGTGTCGAAGGGAGCGATCGTGATGACCGGGCCGAAGATCTCTTCTTGGTTCGTGCGGCAGGCGAGGGGCAGACCTTCGAGGATCGTCGGCTCGATGAAGTAGCCGTTCGCGCAGCGGCCCGTGACCTCCGCGCGCTTGCCTCCCGTGAGGACGCGAGCGCCTTCCTCGCGCGCGGTCTCGACGCACGCGAGCACCTTCTCGAAGTGGACGCGCGAGACGACGGCACCTTGCTCCGTGCTGGAGTCGAGCGGATCGCCTTGCCGCAGCGCGCGCGCGCGCCGTACGAGCTCACCGACGAAGCGCTCGTAGAGCGGGCGTTCGACGTAGACGCGCGACCCGCAGAGGCAGATCTGCCCTTGG
>CAIOHM010000077.1 GCA_903858055.1 uncultured delta proteobacterium | reverse complement strand
TCAAGAAGGTGCGCGAGACGTACCCGACGCAGGTGCGCATCGTGTGGAAGCACGAGCCGCTCCCGTTCCACCCGCGCGCAGAGCCCGCAGCGGAGCTCGCCGAAGAGGCGCGCGCGCAAAAGGGTGACGCGGGCTTCTGGGCCGCGCACGGCAAGCTCTTCGAGATGCAGCCGAAGCTCGAAGACGCGGATCTCGAGCAGGCCGCGAAGGATCTCGGCCTCAACGTGGGCGCCGTGAAGGACGCCATCGCGAAGAAGAAGCACGGCGCGCGTATCCAGGCGGACGCCGACCTCGCGGACGACGTGCAGGCTTCGGGCACGCCGCACTTCTTCATCAACGGCCGTCGTCTCGTGGGTGCGCAGCCCTTCGAGAAGTTCAAGGCCGTGATCGACGAAGAGGTCACCAAGGCCAAGACGATGGTCGAGAAGGGCACGCCGGCGGCGGGGCTCTACGACGCCATCATCAAGGACGGCAAGGGCGCTCCCGAGATGGAGAAGAAGACCGTTGCCGCGGCCCCCGCAAGCTCGCCGTTCAAGGGCGGCGCGAACGCGAAGGTCGTCATCCAGCAGTTCAGCGACTTCCAGTGCCCCTTCTGCTCGCGCGTCGAGCCGACGGTCGACGAGGTCATGGCCGCCTACGGCGACCGCGTGAAGCTCGTGTGGCGTAACCTCCCGCTCCCGATGCACCCGGACGCGCCCCTCGCGGCGGAAGCCGCTGCGGAAGCGCAGAAGCAGAAGGGCAACGCGGGCTTCTGGGCCATGCACAAGAAGCTCTTCGAGAACCAGCGCGCCCTCGGCCGCGAGAACCTCGAGAAGTTCGCGGGCGAAATCGGCCTCGACGTCGCGAAGTTCAAGGCGGCCCTCGACAGCCACGTCCACAAGGCTTCCGTCGACGCCGACGCGAAGGCAGCGGGCGACGCGCAGATCGGCGGCACCCCGGCGTTCGTGATCAACGGCTACTTCGTGAGCGGCGCGCAGCCCGCGGCGAAGTTCAAGAAGGTCATCGAGAAGGCGCTCGCGGAAGCGAAGTGATTCGCACCACGCCGCAAGCGTAGCGGAGGGCTCGGTGGAGACACCGGGCCCTTTGCTTTTTTCCTCGTCGAGTCCTCGCGTGCATTGACCATCGCGCGCCGCCGAACGATGCTCCGACCCATGCGCGCGATCGCCCTCGCCTCCACGACCCTCGTCGTCGCGGGCTGTGCGCCGTACTCACGCCCGCTCGCGGCGCCATACCGTGCGACGCTGGCTGCATTCTACAGCGATGCGCCGCGCGCCGATGCCGAGGGCGGATACCGCGCGGACGTCGCCTTCGAGCGGTGGGTCGACGACCGCTTCATCGTCGGTGCGGACGTCTCGTGGGGCGCGTACGCGCGGACACGCGGCCGCGAGGCAGGGGTGCTCGGCGCGGGGGCCCGCATCGCCTACGTGCTCGATCTCGCGGAGATTCAGCCGCGTTTTGGCCTCCGCGTCGCGGCAGAGCGTTGGACGCTCAGTGAGAGCCCGGGCACGACGACCGCACCGTTTGCGAGCGCCTTCGCAGGGCTCGACTGGGCGCCGCGCGCGTGGCCCTTGGTCCTCGGAGCCGAGGCGATCACGCCCGCGATGGCGCTCACGGGTGCGCCGCTCGGCACGTCGGCGGCCGCCTACGGTGTGCGAGGTGGCTATGTCTTCTGAGCGCGAAGAGCGCCGTCCGCGCGCGAGCAACGCCCCGCGAATGGCACGCCTCCCCACGAAGACGCTGCCTGCGTTCACGCCCGGGACCTGGGTCGCCGATCCTTTCTTTCGCGGTCATGAGCTCGCGCTCACGGCGCTCGCCGACCTCCCGCACTGGCCGACGGCCGAAGAGCTCGACGCACGCCTTGGACCGATCGTCGCGCGCGCCCTCGGCGCCCCGCTGTGCTTTCGCGCGCAGATGAAGAGCGAGCCCATGCGTTACGAGGCGACCATCGTCGTACGCCGCGAGGTGCCCACGCGAGACGGCTCTCCGCACGACCTCTTGAACGCGCTGGTGTGGGCCACCTTTCCGCGCTCGAAGTTCGCGCTGCACGAGCGCTTCCACGAGGCCGAAGCCGCTCGCGCCGTTCCGGGCCGCACGCGCTTCCAGGATCGACTGACGTTGCTCGACGAAGGCGCCGCGCTCCGTGGCGACGAGGGCGGCCCAGCCTGGCT
>CAIOHM010000076.1 GCA_903858055.1 uncultured delta proteobacterium | reverse complement strand
GCTCGGAGCCCTGTGCGCGCGATCGCTTGGGCTACGCACACGCCGTGCGCTCTACACGTATGCGCCGGTCTACTCGTTTGCGCTCGTCGCGATCGACCTGAGCGCCAACGCGCGCTTCCAGCGCGAAGCCGAAGGATTTCGTGAGGTCGCCGCCGCGCTGCCCGCCGGGAGCCGGCTCTTGAACCTGCCGCTCGACCCGAACAGCTCGGTGTTCACGAGCCACCCGTTTGTACATTACAACAAGTACGCGCAGATGGAGCGGCCGGTCATTACGAGCGACACGTGGTTCCACCAAGGCAGCGCCGTCTACCCACGCCGCGGAAACCCTGCGCTCGCGCTGCCGCGTGATTACGTCTCGAGCAACATGCACGGCCTCGACTGGAGCGCGTTCGACCTCGAGGATTGGGACTTCGTGCTCGTCCGCGTGAAGCCGGAGGGCACCTTCCCGGCGCCGCCGACCACGCTCACGCCGGTCGTCGAGCGCGGCGGGTGGCACCTCTTTCGCACGCGTGCCGCGGCCGCCAGGCTCGGCCCATGATCGCGAAGGCGCTCCGCTCCTGGGACTGGCGGGCGACCGCACGTGACCCGATGACCGGGATCCTCGCGCTCGCGCTCGCGCTGCGACTCGTGGGCCTCGGGTGGGGCCTGCCCGGCTCGGACGGCTGGGACGAAGACGGCGTGGCGCCGCGCGATTTCCTCGCGGCCGTGTATCAGACGTACGATCCCGGCGGCGACTTCTACGTCTACCCGCCCGTGCACCTCGTGCTGCTCACGCTCGTGCACTTGCCCTTCCTCGTCTACACGCTCGCGCGCGCGCCCTCCTTCGAGCCGCAGGCGCTCATCGCGCACATGGTGCAGGTCCCGACGATGACGCCGCTCGCATACGGCGCGCGCCTCGTGAGCGTGGGGCTCTCCGTCGCGACGATTTGGGCGCTTGCGAAGACCGCCGAGCTGCTCGCGGGGCGACGTGCGGCGCTCTTCGCGGCGCTCACGCTCGCCCTCAACGCGACGGCCACGTACTACGGCCACACGACGAACCTCGAGTCGGCGTACCTCTGCTGGGCGTCGTTCGCCGCGCTCGCATTCACGCGGCTCTTCGTGCTGCGCGACACGCGCCACCTGCGCGCAGCAATCGCCCTCGCGACCGTGGCGATCGGCACGAAGGACCAGGCCTACGCGCTCTTCCTCCTCGCGGTTCCTTCCGCCGCCGGTCTCTGGTTTCTGACCGACCCGTGGCCCCGCGACCACCGACGCGCCCTCGCACGCACGCTCCTCGTGACCGCCGCCGTGGCCCTCGTCGCCCTCGTCGTCGTCGACGGCGCGCTCACCAACCCGGTGGGCTTTCGCAAGCGCATCGCCTTCTTGCTCGGCACGGGAAGCCAAGACCACGCCTACTATTCGAACGACTGGGCTGGGCGCTGGCAGCTCCTCCGCGACGCGGCTTCGTACGTCGAGCGGTACTACCCACGCGCGTTCCTTGGGCCCCTCGCCGTCGGCCTCGGCGTCGCCGCCATGCGTTCCGTGCGCGAGCGGCGGAACCTCGCGGCCTTCGCGTTCCCGCTGCTCGTGGTCTTTTCGACCTTCGTGACCTTCAACTTCACCGCGCGACGCACGGAGCACCGCTTCCTGCTGCCGCACTCGCTCATGCTTGCAGTCTACATGGGCATCGGCTTCGACGCGCTCGTCGCGTGGATCCCTGCCCGCGCACGGAAGCTCGGCGGCCTCCTGCTCGTGGGTCCGGTCGCGGCGTGGGGCCTCTTTCGCTGCGTCGCAGTCGACGTCGAGCTCTTGAATGACCCGCGATACGCCGTCGAACGCTTCCTCGCGGAGCACGTCGCGCCGGGGGACACCATCGAAGTGCACGGCTTCAACGTGTACCTTCCACGCTTCCCCGCCACGGCTCACGTCATCCGCGTCGACACGCGCCCGCTCCGCTCGCGCAGCCCGCTCCCCGGCGTCGAAGAGATCGAACAGCATTGGAGCCTCGTCGAAGAGCGCAAGCCGCGCTGGATCGTCGTCTCGCAGGCCTACGCGTGGCGTTACCTCGGGACCGGCGCCGAAGGCACGGGCACCGGGCGCGTCATCGCCGCGGGGCAGCGTGAGCGTGAGCGCGACGAGCCTGCGCGAAGGTTCTTCCACGGACTCTACGAGGGCAGCATCGGCTACCGCACGGCGCTCGTCTCACGCTGGGACCACCCATTCTGGCCGCGCTACGAGCTGCACTCGAGCACGGGCCAGGAGGTCCGCGTCTTCGAGCGGGAAGCTTCCGGCGCCCGCTGATTCCGCCGCGGCACGTGAGCACCCGCGCGCCCGCGTGATGCGCGACCGTACGCCTATTCGGTCGCTTGCACCGCCGGCGCCACGCGTGCAGCTTGTGCCTCTTCGCGCACGTAGAGGCGCAGAGGCCCGCGCTCGACGCGGAGCTTGAAGGTCGCCGGGATGCGCGCGACGGCCTCGGGTGGCGGCGACCAGAGGAGGATGTGATCGAACTGGGCCTCGGTCTTGGCCCAGAAGCCGCTCCAAAACTGGTCGTAGAGGGACTCGCAATCCGTCGTAGCGCCCGCGGTCGAAAGCAGCGCGCACGCTTGCGAACGGCCACCGAAACGCTGCGGCACGCGCTCGAGGAGCAGGTGATTCAGCTGCTCCGGCGGCTCCTCGCGGTAGGTCACGGCGAACTGACGCGAATGCGCGAAGAGCAGCGGCGCCGTCGTCTCGCGCTCCGTCATGTAATAGGCCCAGGCGTGGAGCAGCGGACGCGTGTTCTCGCTGCGGCCCTTGGGGTCGAATACGAGCGGCAGGAGCCGCGCGCCCTTCGCGACCTCCGAACGAGCCGAGACGAACTCGAGGCGCTCACGCTCCAGGATGCGGTAATCCGCAAACATCCCCACGTAATACAGCGCAGCACACGCCAATGCGGTGCGCTCGACCCAGGCGGGAAGCCGCGCCGGCATGCGAACGAGCAGCGCAACCCACAGAAAGGGCGCAAAGCGGCTGTTCACGAAGTACCAATTCGTTGCCACGTAGGGCGTGAAGCAAAACGCTGCGGCGAGGACGATGAGCGCGAGCGGCGAGAAGAACGGCACGCGCTGACGCCAGCGCCACACGCCCACGAAGAACGGGATCGCGACGATGAGGCTCGTGATCGAGCGCCACGTAAAGCCCCACGCGCACTCGGCCCAGAGGTTGTACGCGAGCTCCCACGGCGGCAGAAACACCGTCTCGGCGACGGCGTTCCCGGTGGGCTGGCGATGCTCGGCGAGCTGCCGAGCACAGACGATGAACGACACGAGCCCCGCCGGGACGAGGAGCGCGAGCGGTGCGAGCGAGCGCCACGAACGACGCTCCGAAGCGACGAGTGCGAACTCGATGAGCGCCAGGAGGCCGACCACGAGGATCGCGAAAACGTGCGCGTACCACGTGAACAGCGAGAGCCCCACGACGAGCGCCCCACGCACGGGACCCGGGCGCGCACGGAACGCGTGCATCGCGAGGAGGACCTCCAACGCGAGGGGCACCGCGAGCGCGTAGTCGAGCATCCCCATCGAGACGAAGAACCCGTGCACGAACGGCCAAACGAAGAGCGCCGCGGAGCGCCCCGGAAGCTCGCCCGCGAGCGTGTCCACGACGCGCGGGTACGTGAACGCCCCGAGCGCGAGAACGCCCAACACGAACACCTTCGCCGCCGCCGCCGCGCTCACCACGCCGGTCGCGACGTAGAGCCACAAGTAGAGCGCCGCGTTGGTCTTCAGGAACCCGTTGACGACGAACTCCGGGAATCGCTCCGCGTGACGGATCACCTCGAGCGTGCCGAGGTGATTCGGCAGGTCTTGCAGCGGTGGGATCTCGACCGACAGCACGGGG
>CAIOHM010000075.1 GCA_903858055.1 uncultured delta proteobacterium | reverse complement strand
CCGACGACGCCGCGGACGCCGGCGTGCTCCGCGTGACGACGCTCGTCTACGCGCTCCCCGACGGCGCCCCGGTGCAGCGCGTCGGTCTTCGTCCGAAGGTCGTCCTCGACGAGTGGCGCCGCGGCGTCAACGAGCGCGAACGCGATCTGCGCGGCTCGCCGAAGACGTGGCAAGGTCCAGACATTCGCGACCGCCGCCGCCTCGACGTGCCCGTGACGGCGCGCTGGCCGCAGCACCTCGGCCGCGTGGGCCCGTGCGCGGACCCCGGTGTCTGCCGCGCGCTCAAGGCGCTCGGTCAAACGGCGAGCGCGCGCCGTTAAGCCCCGGTGACGGCGGGATTCGCCGGAGGACCGACGAATCGAGGCGAAAACGAGACCGCACGCTTCTTCCCACCGCGACCCATGATTGAAATCATCTTCGTGGTGGCCCAAGCTCCGGCCGGTCTCTTCAACCGTCCGCGAAGACCGTGCCGAACCCCGAACGATCGTCCATCCTCCTCGTCGAAGACGACGCCGCCATGGCGGCCACGATGGTCCGCGCGTTGCGGTCGAGTGGCTACGAGGTCGAGCTCGCCACGGACGGAGAGCGCGCGCTGGCCCTCGCGAGCTCACGCACGTTCGCGCTCGTGCTGCTCGACCTGCGCCTGCCGTTCGTCGACGGGTATGCGGTCCTCGAGAAGCTCCGAAAGCGTGACCATGTCCCGATCATCGTCGTGACCGCGGGGACCGAGCTTGCCGATCGCCTCAAGGCCTTCGAACTCGGCGCCGTGGATTTCCTCGCGAAGCCTTTTTGGATCGAGGAGCTCCTCGCGCGCGTTCAGTTGCGGCTGAAGCGACCCAAGCGGAGCGAGGTCGCGCGACGCGTGAGCTTGGGAACGCGGGTCATCGACCTCGACGCGCGCACGGTGACAGGCGTCGAGCTCACGCGCGTCGAGTTCGACGTGCTCCTCTTTCTGCTCGATCGGCGCGGCCAAGCGCTCACGCGCGATTTCATCGCATCGGGTGCGCTCTCGGTTGGCGGCGAGGTCGACGCGCGCACCGTCGATAGCCACATCGGGCGGATTCGAAAGAAGCTCGGCGCCGAGGGGCTCTTCATCAGCACGGTGTGGGGTGTCGGTTACCGCTGCGAGCTCGAGCCGTGAGCGTGTCGCTCGGGCGCGTCTCGTTGCGACCGTCGCGACGGCCTCCCCTCGTTCGCGGGACCCTTGGCGGCAGCCTTTACGGCCGTATCGTCGTGGGCACGGTCCTCACGGCTGCGGGGGTCGTGGCCGCGGTCTACTTCATCGTTCACGCGACGCTCGTGGACGTGGGGCGCACGTGGGGCGAGCGCCTCGCCGATCGCACGAGGCTCGCCGAGTGGCGCGCGAGCTGCGAGGCAGACCCGAGGCACGCGGCGCAGGACCTTGGCGATGGGCTGCGCGTGGTCCCCTTCGACGTGCGCAGCGGTCGCTCCCTCGCCGGATCCATCGACCATGCGCTCGCGACGGAGCTCGAGGCCGGCGCCCCTTCGGCCGTGCGCGTCGACTGGCTCGGCCGAACGGTGGGGGCGCGCCTGCTCGTGGCCGCGGGGGGCGAAGGACCGTGCAGCGCGTTCCAGATCGATCGGCGCCTCGACCACCTCGCGGTGAAGGAGATCCGCGTCGCCTGGGCCACGGCGCTCTTCGTCGCGCTCTTCGTGCTGCTCGCGGGCGCGCTCGTCGCCGTCTTGCGTCCGCTCCTTCGGCGCCTCTCGATCCTCGAGCGGGCCGCCGCGGGTGTGGGCTCGCCGGAAGTCGCGCGCCAGGTGAGCGGCTCCGACGAGCTCGGGACGATCGCGGAAGCGATGGCGCGCGCGTTCGAGCAAATCACGCTCGATCGCGAGCGCATCCTCCGCGAGGTCCGTGTCCGCGACGAGTTCATCGCGGACATCTCGCACGACGTGCGCACGCCCACGACGTCGCTGCAGCTCTCGCTCGAAGAGCTCGACGAACGCGTGGCACGCGACGCCCCGGACGCTCGCCCGCTCGTTCGCCGCGCCCTGGCCGACGTCGTCTACATTGCCTCGCTCGTCGCGAACCTCGGCATGGCGCGCAAGCTCTCCGACGAGAACGGCCCGCTGCCAACGCTGCGCCCCGTGGACCTTCGCAGCATCGCCGAGCGCGTCGCCCTTCGCTGCGCGATCTTCGCCAAGCGCCAGGGCATCGTCGTCGAGCATGCGCTTGGGGAGGCGCCGGTCCTCGTCATGACCGACCCCGTGATCCTCGAGCAGATGCTGACGAACATCGTCGAGAACGCGATTCGCTACAACGAGGTGGGCGGGCGCGTGGCGCTCACGCTCGATCGCCGCGGCCGCGAGGGCTTCGTGGTGCACGTGCGCGACGACGGTCCGGGCGTCGCGCCGAGCGAGCTGCCTCACCTTGGTCAGCGAACGTTCCGCTCCAGCGCCGCACGCGAGCGCGACCCTCGCGGTTCGGGCCTTGGCCTCGCCATCGTGCGCGCGGGCTGCGACCGCTTCGGTTGGACGTGCGGCTTTGCGACGCTGGAGCCTCGCGGCCTCGAGGTCGCGCTCGAGGGCCCGGTCGTCACGGAGACCCCGCCGCCGGGCGCGATCATCCGCTGAGGCGCAGGCCGCGCCCGTGCGCTCAGGCGCCCTTGGACTCTTTCGCTTCTTTCGCGGCGGCGTCGGACTTCTCGTCCTCGTTCGCTTCGCGCAGCCCTTGCTTGAAGGCCTTGATACCCTGACCGAGGCCGCCTCCGATGTCCGCGAGACGCTTGCCTCCGAAGAGCAGGAGCGCCACACCGGCGATGACCAAAATTTCCATAGGTCCGAGATTTCCCATGATGCCCTCAATGCGCGATGCGCACCCGCGGGCCGTAGCAGGCCCGAATCGCGGTTTCAACGCGGCCACGCGCATGGCCCTCGTCGCGTGCCTCGTGGGCGGTACGGCACGCGCCGAGGTGCCGAGCTTCGAACCGCCGCTCACGGGCTTCGTGGTCGGCCTCGAGCTGGGTGTGCTAGTCGCGGCGGTGTGCGAAGCGCGCACGCCCGCGGCCCAGGCGCTCGCGCTCGGCATAGGCGGGGCTGCCGGGCTGGGCTTCGGGCTTTGGGCGGGGGGCCTTCGCGAAGAACCGTCTGCGGGGCTCACGCTGCGCGCGGGGGCGATCGGTCTCGCCATCCCGGCGGTCGTGCTGCTGTGGGGAGCGCTCGCGGAGCCGCCGTCGCCCCTCGCGAGCGAAGACGCGTCCGTGTTGGCTCGCCCGCCTCGTGTGGGAGCGCCGGCGGAAAAAATGCAATGACGCTCTGTGTCGTTCATTTGACCGCTTGCCGTGCCGTATCGGTTTTCACGTAGACTCGTCCTCCGGCACCTCGACGCCGGTGACCTTCGGAGAAGCCACGGACATGCAAGCGCAGCGCAGTGGGCCAGCACCCAGTGGAACGGCCAAGCCGTCCGACCCGATGATCGGCCGCGTGATCGCCGGTCGATACCGCCTCGAGACGCGTGTCGGCGAAGGCGGCATGGGCATCGTCTACCGCGCCCGCCACGTGCTCATCGATCGCGTCGTGGCGCTAAAGCTGATTCGGCCCGACCTGCGCGGCGAGACCCACCTCCGCGCGTGGATGCTCCGCGAAGCGCGCGCCGCGAACCGCGTCGACCACGCGCACATCATCGACATCCACGACATCGGCGAGACCGAGGAGGGCGAGCTCTACCTCGTCATGGAGTACCTCGTCGGCACCTCGCTCTCGACCGAGCTCGCGCGAGGCCCCGTGCCGGTGACGCGCGCGACGGACATCCTCGAGCAGCTCTGCGCGGCGCTCGCGCGCGCCCACGACCTCGGCGTCGTGCACCGCGACCTCAAGAGCGACAACATCCTCCTCACGACGCGCGGCGGTCGCAAAGACTTCGTCAAGATCCTCGACTTCGGTCTCGCGCACCTCGCGATGGATCCGCGCCTCGCTCCAAAAGGGGCTATTTTCGGTACGCCCGAATACATGTCGCCGGAGCAAGCGCGCGGTGAAGAGGCCGGTCCGCAGAGCGATCTCTACGCGCTGGGCATCTTGTTCTACGAGATGGTGACCGGTCAGCTGCCCTTCCGCAGCGACGATCGCGAGACGCTCCTCGAGCTGCAGCGCACGGGCACGGCGGTGCGCCCGCGGCAGATCAAGGCGGACCTGCTCCCGCAGGCCGAGAACGTCATCACGAAGCTCCTCGAGAAGGACCGCCGCAAGCGTTACCAAGACGCCCACCACCTCCACGAAGAGCTCAAGGGGCTGCAGCGCGCGCTCCCGAGCACGCCGTGGGAGATCAACACCCCCGGTGAAGGCGCGCCCCCGCCTCCGCCTCCGCCCCCGCAGACGCCCGCGGTCATCGAGTGGGCGAGCCGCGCGGCCGCGTTTGCGCGCATGGCGAGCCGCGCTTACCCGCAGGCGAACGCCCCGGCCGAGATCGTCGGTGCCGTGAACCAGCTCTGGGATCT
>CAIOHM010000074.1 GCA_903858055.1 uncultured delta proteobacterium | reverse complement strand
GTCGCTCGCCGACGATCGCTCGACGCTCGATGTCCTCGCGACCGCGAGCTCGGCGCCTGCGTGGGCTGGCGAGTTGAGCCTCGTCGCCGGTGCGGGCCGCAGCTTCGTCCTCGCCGGGCCCGACCTCGTCGCGCCCGTGCCCGCTGCCGCGAACGAACCGGCTCCTTCCGCCCCGCCCACACCGCCTTCGGAACCCGCAACCACGCCCGAAGCGCCCAAGCCCGAGGCCCCGAGCGTCACGCCATGAAGAGCAAGCGCATCGAGGCCCTCGACCACCGGCTCGTCCTCCTCGAGAAGGGCGACCGCTGGCCCGAGAGCCTCGTCGAAGCCATCGAGAAAGCGGGCCTCACGAGCGGGACGTTCCGCGGCAGCGCCGTCCTGCGCGACGTCGAGGTGCGCACCTTCGACACGACGGTGGCGCAGCGCGAAGGCGGCCGCACGCTCGAAGGCCCGGTGGAGGCCATCACGCTCGAGGGCGCGTTCGGTCTCACGCGCGGCACCCTCGCGATCACGACGCGCGCGGTGCTCGCGCTCCGCGACACCTTCGGCGAACGCATGGCCGCGGGCGCCGTCGAAGCGGCGCGCGTGGACGGCGGTGAGGTGCTCGTGAGCGGCTTCGCAGGGACCGACCTCGTCCGCACGATGCGCAGCGACGCTGGCGTTTGGCTCTTTCAGCTCGAGGCCGAGCTCGCAGGCGCACCCCGCAGCGCGACCCGGGACGACGAGCCGCGCGCCACGAAGAGCTCCGCCGCGCCGCCAGTAACGCCGACCGCGAGCGCGTGGGCCGCCCTCGCCGACGCAAGCGAAGCGGTCACGTCAGCGCCCGCGACGCCGCCACGGCCGGGCGTTGCGAAGACGATGCAACCTGCACGAATCACGAGCGCCCACTCCGGCGATGACGATCCGATCGTCGAGCAGGGGGCCGTCGTCGAACACTTCACGTTCGGCGAGGGCGACGTGCTGAAGAGCGACGGCGAGCGTGTTCACGTGCGTTTCGAGCGAGACGGCCGAATCCGCGAGTTCAGCTTGGCGGTCTTGAAGGTCACGGCGGCCGGCACGCGCCGCGGCAAGCCGTACTTCAAGGTCACGAAGAAGCAGTGACCACCGGCGCGGCGGGCCCGAGCACCATGAGGGTCGCGTCGTCCGTCGCGGCCACGTCCGCGCGGTGAACGTGCCACGCCGCGAGGATCCCGTCGGCGACCGCTTCGACCGTCGCTTCGCGCGCGAGGGCCGCTTCGAGCTCATCGTAGCCAAAGGCGGCTTCCCGTTCGTTGAACTGCTCGGGCACGCCGTCGGTGAAGAGCAAGACGCGCCCCTCGGGACCGAGCGTGACCTCGCCGTCGACGAAGGGAAGCGACGCATCGAAGCCCAGGGAGAACCCAGGCGCCTCTACGACCCCGACGCGCCCGCCGTCCGCGAAGATCACCTCCATCGCCCCGGCCACGGAGGCCTTCACTCGCAGCGCGCCGCCCGTCATGCGCGCGACGTCGACGCACACGGCGTCGGTCTTGGCCTCGAGCGAGGGGTACGCGCCGAGCAGGGCGACGTTGAGCTCGCGCAGGCACTCGGCCGGCGATGCAGCCGCAACCTTGATCGCGTCGTACGCCGTCTTGATGACCATCGTCCGCAGCGCGGCCTGAACGCCGTGCCCCGTCGCATCGGCCACGAGCACGCGCAGCACGCCTCCCGGCAGCTCGACGAAATCGTAGAAGTCGCCGCTGACGACGCCGAGCGGTAGCCAGCGGACGGCGATGCCCACGCCGGCGATCGTGGGCGGGGTCTTCAAGGCGATTTGCTGAAAGAGCTTCGCTTCGTTCAAGTCGAGCTCGATCGCGTCGAGCGCCTCGCGGAGCTCGCGCGTCCGTGCCTCGACCCGCTCCTCGAGATGGTGAGCGTAGCCGCGGAGCTCACGCTGTGCGCGCAAGAGCCGGAGGTGGTGGGCCATGCGCGCGTCGAGCTCCACCAGGCTCACAGGCTTCAAGACGTAGTCGTTCGCGCCGAGGAGGAACCCCTGACGGAGGTCGCTGTCTTGTGCTTTCGCCGTGAGCAGCAAGACCGGAAGGTCGCCCTCCGCAAAGCGCGGCCGCAGCTCGGCGAGCACTTCGTAGCCATTCTTCCTTGGCATCATCACGTCGAGGAGCACGAGGTCTGGCGGCCCCTCGCGGATGATCTCGAGCGCCGCGACGCCGTCCGCGGCCTGAAGCACGGTGAACCCTTGCGCAACGAGGTGTTGCGCGAGCACTTCGCGGTTGACGGGCTCGTCGTCGACCACGAGAACGCGGACGCCAAGCGGTGCGGGCACGGCCGCGAGCACCGAACCCGAGATCGCGAAGGCCGACGGCGACGGGAGCCCCTGAGGAACCACGCGCGAGACGGGGGCCTCGTCGATGGGGAGCTCGCAGGCCGCGAGGTCGAAGGTGAAGACGCTGCCGACCTCGGGCTCGGACGTCACCTGAACGCGCCCGCCGTGCAGCTCGACGAGCTGCCGGGTGACCGTCAAGCCGAGGCCCGTTCCGCCATAGCCGCGGTTTGCACCTCCGTCGCCCTGCTCGAAAGACTCGAAGATGCGCTCATGCGACTCCGGGGCAATCCCAATGCCTGTATCATGCACTGAAATCCACACGCGATCGCCGATCTGTTCGGCGCGAATGGCGACGCTTCCGCGCTCGGTGAACTTGATCGCGTTGCCGACGAGGTTCGTGAGGATCTGCTGGAGACGGTTCTCGTCCGCGTGAACGCCGTAGCCTTCCGGCACGTCGTTGAAGAGGAGCAGGTCTTTGTCGGAGGCGAGCGGCGCGAGCACCTGCAGCGTCAGCTCGACGATCGCGTTCAGCGCGACGGGCTGCCGACGGAGCTGGACATCACGCTCACGTAGCGCGGAAAAATCCAGGATGTCGTTGACGAGCGTCGCCAAGCGCCTGCCGCTCGCGCGCACGAGCTTCAAGTTGCGCTTCACCCCGGGCGCGGCCTCGCCGGCGGCGCCCGAGAGCGTGGTCTCGACGAGGCCGAGGATTCCGTTGAGCGGCGTGCGCAGCTCGTGGGAGGTGTTCGCCAAGAAGGCGTCCTTGAGCTTGTCGATGCGCTGAAGTTCGATGTTCATGCGCGACTGCTCCGCGAGCGCGAGCTCCGTCGCGACGCGGGCCACCTCCGCGGCTTCGCGCGCAGCCTCCGCGTGGTGAGCGGCCTGCTCCTGCAAGAGCTTGATGCGGTCGGCGAGGGCGAACGAGAGCAGGACGAACTCGAACGCCGAGCCAATTTGCTGCGCATTCGCGGTGAGCTCGCTCCGCGGCACGTACCCGAGGATGCGCAGCATGTACACGAGGGCCCCGAAGATGAAGGAGGCCCACGCGGCGAGGTAATAGAACGCCACGCGCTGGCCCTGCTTCGCGAGCGACCACCCCGCTGCGAGGAGCAGCGCCGCCCACACGGGCTCGCACGCGAGCACGGTCTTGACGCCGAGCGGGTACGGCAGCCACAGGCTCACGACGGCGTGCACCACGAGGTAGCCTGCGACCCAGCGCCCCGCTCGGAAGAGCCGCGGCGTGAAGCGACGCATGTCGAGCAGGAGCATCGTGAAGACGAGCGAGGTGAGCCCGGTGAGCGCCGTCGCCGCAGGGATGAGCCGATCGGGCGGGCTCACGACGGCACCGAGCCATGCGGGGGCGATGCCCGCGAGGAGCATCTGGACGAACCCATGGGCCATCAGGAACGCCGCGTACGCCGCGTAGGCGCGCGAACGCGACACGAGCGAGACGAGCGCGTTGTAGGCGATCATCACCAGCAGCGCCCCGAAGTAGAGCCCCTGGACCGCGGTGTCGCGCACGCGGTGCTCCACGAACGCGGCGAACGATCGCAGCGTGAGCGGGAACTGCACCGAGCCCGTCGTCCGCACCTCGATCCAGCACGTGCGAGCCCCGGGCGGCACCTCGAACGAGGGCTCGCGGTACGTGCTCGGGAGTTCGGCGTGGGGCACGTGATCGCCCGCGCGGGCGCGCACGACGAGCTCACCGCGAGCGTCCTCGCAGGCGAAGCGCGCCTCGTCCGTCTGCGCGTAGGCGAGCGTCACCACGAGGGGCTCGTCGGCCGCGGGATGCCCGGGCGTGCGTCGCTCGTCGATCGAGAACCGCGCCCACCACGTGCTCGCCGTGTAGCCGACGCTCGGCGACGCCGCTCGCGAGGGCGTGAAGCGATCCGCGACAGCGGGGGTGCGTACGTCGTCGAGGGTGAGCGAGGCGGAGGTGTCTTCGAGGAGATCGAGGTCGAACCCGAGCGCACGCTGCTCGAAGCGGTCGTCGACGACGATGGCTCGCGAGGCTTCCGCCGCCGCGACATGCGACGCACAGACCCCGGTCAGCACCGCAAGACGCACCCACGCGCAAGGCCGAAGGCGGCTCACGCGAACGCCGAATGGCCCCTTCCCTCCGCTCATGCCGCTTCCATGACACCCGCGTCCACGACGCCGACTCAAGAAGAAACGTGGGGCGCGCGTCGTTCGCACGCGCCCGAGGCGGTTGCGATGCTCAGGGACGACCGCACGACGCGCGCGCGAGCACGGCGAGGTCGCGCTCACCTTCACCGGCTTCGAGGAGGCTCTCCATGCGCGCCGCGATGCCCGGGAGCACGGCGAGCGGCGCGTTCCCCACCGCGTCGACCATGAGGCCGACGTCTTTGCGCGCCATCGCGAGCGCAAAGCTCGTGGCGAAATCACCCGCCGCCATGCGACCGCCGCGGGCCTTCATGCTCGGCCCGGGATCGAAGTGCTGGAAGAGCTCGAAGGCACGCGCAGGCTCGATCCCGCCCGCCTTCGCGACCGCGTACGCGTCCGCCATCGCGCCGCTGATGCCGATGAGGATCGCGTTGCCGAAGAGCTTCATCACCGCGGCGGCGTCCGGCGCCTCGCCGAGGTACCAGTAATCCCCCGTCATGCGCGCGAGCGTCGGCGCGAGCGTGCTCGCAAGCGCGGCGGGCCCTGCGCCGACCATGCAACCGGTGCCTTCGCGGCAGGCCTTCGGCGACATGAACACGGGCGCGTGGAAGAACGAGACGCCTGCGGCGGCAAGACGCTCCGCGCGCGCGCGGGTCCCCGCAGGCGAGGTCGTCGAATGGTCGATCACGGCCGCGAGCGAGCGGGATCCGGCCGTAAGACCCATGCACACCGCATCGACCGCTTCGTCGGCTGCAAGGGCCAAGTGGATGCGATCGGCGTCGCGCACGGCGTCCGCGAGCTCCGTCGAGACGGAGATTCCCTGGGCAGCGAGAGCCCCGAGCTTCGAGGCGCTGCGGTTCCACACGACCACGTCGTGCCCACGCTCCCGCTCGGCGGCAGCGAAGGCGGACCCAATGAGGCCCGCTCCGAGGAACGCGACACGGCTCACGGCACGCTCCCAGCAAGCGGCGGGACCACGACCACACACGTGCTCTCGCCCACGCGGAGCGCGCGACCGATCTCGGCAAAGGCGACCTTCACCATCGCGAAGGCCAGGAATTTTTCTTGGTTGAGCGGGTGTACGGCGGTGCCGGCGAGCGTCCCAACCGCGACGCCCTCGGAGCTCTGCACTTCAGTACCCGGGGCGAGCCGCTCGCCGAGCTCCACGAGCGCGAGCTTCCGCTTCACGTGCCCGCGAAGCTCGAGCATGCACACGACCTCTTGGCCGAGGTAGCAGCCCTTGTCGAAGGCCACGTGGGTCTTCTCGAGGAGCGCCTCTTGCGCGTAGTGGCTCTCGTCGAAGTCCACACGGAAGCGCGGCAGCCCGCGGCCCACGCGCAACGCCTCGGTCTCGGGCGCCTCGCCGCCGACCTCGCCCGCAAGCGACGCTGCTTCGGGAAGCAGGAAAAAGCCGTCGATTCCGGCGCCCGTCGCGAGCTCACCGTGAGCCTCCCCGACCCCGGCTTGCCGCAAGCGCTCGAGCTCCTGCGCGGCGCCCACGCCCACGACCTGCACGGCACGCACGCCCGCCAGGGCGGTCACGGTCGCGTCGTCCATGATGAGGTGGCGGTCGAGGTGCGAGACCATCGCGTCGCGCACGTCGCGGTGCATGAGCATCACGAGGTCCTCGTCGCGGGCGAGCATCACGACCTCGGCGAGGATTTTCCCCGTGCGGCCCACCGCCAAACCGAAGAGCCCATGCCCCGGGGCGACCTTCGTCACGTCGGTCGACACCATGCCGTTCAGCCACCGGAGGCGATCGGGGCCGCGCACGACAGCGGCGGCGAGATCATCGCGGCGGACGAGGAGGGCAGCTTCGCGGTAGCGTTCGAGCACGTCGGTCATCATGCGGCTTCTCCCTCTCTCGATTCCTCGACTGCGGCTCCGATTGCAAGCTGCTCGCGTGGCCCTCGCGATGGCGACCGCGCTCGGAACCCCTGCGCGGGCCGCGGAACCGCCGCGCGCCACGAGCGACGCGCCCTCCCCCTTTCACGCTTCTCCCGAGGATCTGCGCCGCGTCGCCCGCGGCGAGTGCATCAGCTACGCCGCCGAGGAGCCGATCGCCGGCCACCCGCGCATGGTGCTGCTCGCCTACCAAAAGCTACGCACGAGCCGCGCCCGCCTCGCGAAGGCCATGACCGATCCTTCGGCGTACACGACGGTGCTCCCACGCACGCTCGAAGCACACGTGCAGCGGCGTCGCGGCGACACGACGTGGATCGGCCTCACGCAGGGCACCGGCTTCCTCCAGCTTCGCTACGTCATGCAGGTCGAGCCGAGCGACGACCGCAACCTCTACCGCTTTTGGATCGACGAGCGCTATCCCCACGACCTCGACGACGCGTGGGGCTTTCTGCGCCTCGAGGCCTTGCCCGGGTCGCGCGGTCTGCGCGAAGATCAGGTGGGGGAGTACCTCGTGGCCTACGGGCTCGTGTTCGACCTCGGCGGAGGCATCCTTCAATCGATGTTCTCCCAGCGAATCCTCGCTGTATTGCGTACCATCCCCGAGCGCCTCAAGCGCTACGTGGAGCCCGCCCCATGATGCGCCGCCTCTTCGCCGTTGCCTACGTCACGCTCCTCGAAGCCGTGCGCTCGAAGCTCCTCCTGGCCATCGGGTTCGTGCACGCCGCGGGCACGGCCTATGCCGCGCTCCTCGCTGCGCTCTCGCTCGGTCAGGAGTCACGCGTCATCGCCGACGTCGGCCTCGCCTCACTCTCGCTCGTGAGCATCGCCCTCGTCGTCGTGCACGGCGCGACGTCGGTCGATCTCGACCTGCGACGCAAAGCCGTGCTCACGGTGCTCACGCGGGCCCTTCACCGCAGCGAGTGGATCGTCGGCAAATACCTGGGGATCGCCGCGGCGCTCGCCCTCTTCGCCGCCAGCGGCGCTGCGCTCACGCTCGCGGTCGCCGGGTTCGTCGAGGGCTCGAGCGATCGCCTCGCCCTCGCGCTCGCCATCGTCGTCCCTGGGGTGATCGCGGCCTCGAGCGAGCGCTTCCGTCGAGGCTCCGTGAGCGGCTACGCCATGCCCCTGGTCGCCCTCGCGGCCGTCGTCCTCCTCGACCACGACCCGGGAGCACCCGCCTTTCTCCGCGGGGCCGCGCTCGCCACGACCGAAGCCATGCTCGTCGCCGCGGTGGCGCTCTTCTTCGCCACCTTCTCGGGCCCGATTCCGACCGGGATTTTCACGCTCGGCGTCGTCCTCGTCGGGCGCAGCGCCGACACGCTCGCCAAGCTCCCGCCGAAGACCTTCCCCGACTCCGTCATCGTCCTCGGCCGCGTGCTCGCGAAAGCGCTGCCCAACTTGCACGTGTTCGTCCCCCCACGCTCGGTGCTCGCAGGGCTCGATCCGCTCCTCGCACCGCGTGCACTCCTCACGCAAGGCGCCGTCTACGCGCTCGTCTGGGCCGTCCTGCTCCTGGCCGCTTCGGCGCTGGTCATCGATCGCCGCGACCTCGGCTGAGACGCCACGCCACCGCTGCGATCGGCGCGCGCGCACTTCGACCGACTGCGTCAAACTCTTGGAAATTCCCCGTTGGGGGTTCACTTGCCCGGCGACTCGTGGCAAGCGGCCTTCATGGCGAACGTTCCTCTTGATCAGGCCAAAGTCGACCGCTGCCGCGAGCTCGCAGCGGCCGTCGCGGCCGACGTGCAGACCTTCATCGACACGCACACGACCGTCGGCGTGGAGCGCACGATCCTCCGCTCGCTCGGCGTCGACGGCCTCGACGGCGAGGGCGTCTCCGTCGTCAACCGCGTGATCGATCGCCTGCACGCGGCGAAGGTGCTGGGGCGCGGGGTCTGCACGTTCCTTGCGCACGAGCTCGCCGCGGGCGCCGAGAGCGTTCAAGAGGCCGCCGAACGCATCGCCTTCAGCGACGACGCCAACCTCGACCCGAAGCTCTCGCCTTCGGAGGCCAAGCAAATCCTCGCACCGCACGTGGAAGCCGCCCTCACGCGCATCGACCGCGCACGCGACGAGCGCGTGAGCTACCGCGCCTCGTTCCCGCCGTCGCCGGAGCCTCACCGCTACGTGATCGTGGCCACAGGCAACATCCACGACGACGCGCTCCAAGCGAAGGCCGCGGCGAAGGCCGGCGCGGACGTGGTCGCGGTCATCCGCGCCACGGCGCAGTCGCTCCTCGACTTCGTGCCGCACGGCGCGACCACCGAGGGTTACGGCGGCACCTTCGCGACGCAGGAGAACTTCAAGATCATCCGCGCGGCCACGAACGAGGCGTCGAAGCTCTACGGCCACTACGTGCAGCAGACGAACTACTCGTCGGGCCTCTGCATGGCGGAGATCGCCTGGATGGCCGCGGTCGAGCGCCTCGACATGCTCCTCAACGACGCGATGTACGGGATCCTCTTCCGCGACATCAACATGTGCCGCACCTTCGTCGACCAGTACGTGTCGCGTCGCTTCATCGCGCGCGCGGGCATCGTGATCAACACGGGCGAGGACAACTACCTCACCACCGCCGACGCCGTGGAGAAGGCCCACACCGTCCTCGCCTCCCAGTTCGTGAACGAGGCGTTCGCAAAGCGCGCCGGGCTCCGCGACGAGCAAATGGGCCTCGGCCACGCGTACGAGATCGACCCGAGCATCGAGAACAGCTTCCTCCTCGAGCTCGCGCAGGCGCAGCTCGTGCGCCAGATCTTCCCGAAGCACCCGATCAAGTGGATGCCGCCGACCAAGTTCAAGACCGGCGACATCTTCCAGGCGCACGTCCACGACGCCATGTTCAGCCTCGTCGGCGTCGCCACGAACCAGAGCATCCAACTCCTCGGCATGTTCAGCGAGGCGGTGCACAACCCCATGCTCGCCGACCGCTACCTGTCCCTCAAGGCGACGCGCTACGTCCACAACACCGCGCGCGGCCTCGGCGACGAGATCGAGTTCAAGCACGACGGCGTCGTCGCCACGCGCGCGACGCAGGTCCTCGACGAGGCGCTGCACATGCTCGAAGAGGTCGCCCGCGACGGCATCTGGGAGGCCATCGGCCGCGGCGCCTTCGGCGACATCAAGCGCACGCGCACGGGAGGCAAAGGCTTCGCGGGCGTCGTCGCGCGCGAGGCCGGCTACGTGAACCCCATCCTCGAAGCGCTGGAGCACTGACCCATGAGCACCGAGATTCCGAACCGCCCCATCAAGGCCTACGGCGATCGCGAAGGCGATGGCATGGTGCAGCTCTCGTTCGTGCTCCGCGTGCCCCCAAGCGCGCGAGCCCGTGAAGCCGCGAAACGCTTCGCCGAAGCGCACGGCCTCGACGAGCCTCTGGTCACGACCATGGAGGAGGCCGCCGAGGGCTTCTCGTACTTCGTGGTCTACGGCCACTCGAAGCACACGGTAAATCCTGGTGAAATCGAAGTACCCGAGGTGAAAACCTCGTCGATGAGCCGCGAGCTCATCGAGAAGCGGATCAAGAAGCTCGGCCGCAAGGTCGTCGTCGTGGGGGCCTGCACGGGCTCGGACGCGCACACGGTCGGCATCGACGCGATCCTGAACTACAAGGGCATCAGCGGCGACAAAGGCCTCGAGAGCTACAAAGGCTTCGAGGCGTACAACCTCGGCGCGCAGGTGGAGAACGAGTTCCTCATCGAGCGAGCACGAGCCGTGGGCGCCGATGCGATCTTGGTGAGCCAAGTCATCACGCAGCGCAACTGCCACAAGGAGAACGGCGAGGCGCTGATCGAACTCCTCCAGGCTCAGGGGCTCCGCGCGAAGTTCATCGTGCTCTTTGGCGGGCCGGGCGTCGATCACGCGCTCGGGCTCGAGCTCGGCTTCG
>CAIOHM010000073.1 GCA_903858055.1 uncultured delta proteobacterium | reverse complement strand
GGCGCGCAAGGCCTTGGCGAGCGTTGCCACGAAGCTCTCGAGGAGGTCTTGGTTGATCGTCAGCGCCGGCGTAAGCGTGAGCGTGGCACCGTCCATGCCGCCCGTGAGGACGATCCATCCCTGCGCGAGCACGCGCCGTGCGACCGCGAGCGCGCGCGCCGCGCCGCCCTCGAGTTCGACGCCGATCATGAGCCCACGTCCGTCGATGCGCTTGACGCCGAGGCCCACGAGCACCTCACGGAGTTCGAGGATGAACCAGGTGCCGAGCGTCTCCGAGCGCGCGAAGAGATCGTCTTCGCTCAGCAAATCGAGGGCGGTGAGCGCGACGGTGCAACCGAGCGGGAGCCCGAAGTGGGTTGCCGTATGGACGGCCGTACCGCCCAGCTTGCCCCACCCCTGCATCGCGCTCTCGCGCCCGATGCACGCGCTGATCGGGAAGCCGCCGCCCAGCGCTTTGCCGAGGCACAGGATGTCCGGGAGCAGGCTTCGCGAGAGCGAGACGGCCATCGACCCTGCGCGCCCGCAGCCCGTCCAGACTTCGTCGCAGATGAGCAGCGCCCCATGCGCTGTGCAGAGTGCACGCAATTCCTCGAGGAACCCGTAGGGCGGGACGATGCAGCCGCCGCGGCCGAGGATCGGCTCCACGATGACCGCGCCGTGGTCTCCGCGAGCCAGGAGCGCACGCACCGCGCTGAGGCTCTGGTCCATCGTCGCGCCGGACACGCCGGGGAAGGGGGCGAAGCTGATGAAGTCGCCGAGCTGTGCGTCGAAGGGCTCGCGGAACGCAGGGAAGACGCCGCAGGCCGCGAGAGGTCCGTGCGAGAGCCCGTGGTACGACCCCTCGAACGCCACGATGCGTGGCTTGCCCGTCGTGACCGCCGCGGTCTTCATCGCCGCGGTGACGGCGTCGGCGCCCGAGCTTCCGAGCATCACGCGAGCTCCGTGCTCCGGCATGATCGCCGCGAGGCGCTCGGCGAGGCGCACCTTGGCCTCGGACGCGTACACGTCCCCGAGCGCGACCCAGAGCGACTCGGCCTGGCGTCGCAGTACCTCCGCGAGGCGCGGGTGCCCGTGCCCGAAGGCCACGCTCCCAAAACCCGCGACGAGATCAACGAGCACGTTCCCGTCCGCGTCGGTCACGTTCGAGCCGAGGCCGTCGCCGTAGACGATGGGGGCCTGCGACGCACCGCTCGCCGCTTCGCGCTGCTCACGGCGTGCCTCGAAAGCCGGGCATTCGACCGCGAGCATGCGCTCGGCGAGCCACTCGCTCGCGGGGCCCGGAATCTCCGTGAGCACCTGCGGCGCGGACTGGCCGAGCGTGAACATCAGTGCTCCACGCGGTTTCGGCCGTTGCGCTTGGCCGCGTAGAGCTTGTCGTCGGCTTGCTGAATGAAGTCGCTCGTGGTCCAGCGATCGTCCGCGAGCTGGGAGATGCCGAGCGAGATCGTCACGGAGATGGGCTGCTCGGCGAACAGGTAGGGCGCCTCGGAGGTCTTGCTGCGGAGCATCTCCGCGAGGTTGATCGCCCCCTCGAGCGGGGTCTCCGGGAGGATGAGCGCGAACTCCTCGCCGCCGTAGCGGGCGAAGATCTCGTCGCGGCGCACGCGGCCCGAGACGATGCGCGCCACTTCCTTCAGCACGTGGTCACCGGCGAGGTGGCCGTACTGGTCGTTGACCTTCTTGAAGTGGTCGATGTCGAACATGACCAAACAGAGCGGCCGACGATGGCGGCGCGCGCGGTTCATCTCTTTCTCGAGGCACTCGAGGAAGTAGCGCTTCACGTGGGCGCCCGTGAGACCATCGATGATGGTCATTCGGTAGATTTCCTCGTGGTACTGGCTCTCGACGTCGAGACCCGAGAGGTACTTGAGGATGTTGGGGCCGATCTTGACTTTGTCGCCGTTCTTGAGCTCGCGCCCCGGGCGCACGCGCTCGTCGTTGACGTAGGTGCCGTTGGTTGAGGTGTCGTCCACGCACCACCACGCGTCGCCGCGCTTCTCGAAGACGCAGTGGCGACGCGATACCGAGTCGCCGTCGATGACGATCGTGTTGTCCGAGCCGCGACCCACGCGCACGGTCGCCTGGTCGAGCACGAAGCGCTTCCCGAGCGTCTTCGGATCCGCGGCGTAGATCACCACGAGGCAGTCGTTGCCCGCAGGCCCGTCCTTGCGAGCGGGCTGCTGCACAATCTGCGTTACGCAGGTCTTTTCCTCGTCGTATTCGCCCATCGAAGTTGCTCGTGCTCGCAGAGGTCGAAACCGCGCGACGCCTCCGGTAAACCTACGCCTCGCCATGAGCAGCGGTCAAGGTGACCCGGAGGAAGTTCCATCGAGCGCGGCGGTCTTTTTTGACGCGGTCGCCGGGTTCTACGACCGCGTCTACGCGATCGAGGGTGCCGACCACCGCGCGCGCATGAAGCTCCTGGTGGAGCTCTTGGGGCCCGCTACGGAGGTGCTCGTGCTGGGGGTGGGCACGGGGCGGGAGCTCCCCGCGCTCCTCGACGCCGGGCACCGCACGACGGGGCTCGACTGCTCGCAGGCGATGTTGCGGAAGTGCGCCGACCGGTCGCGTCATGGAACGCTCGTCCACGGGGACTTCTGGCACGGGCTCCCGTTCGAGGCCGGCGCGTTCGGGGCCGCGGTGGCGCTCCATGGCACCGTCGCGCATCCGCCTTCGCGCGAGGCTCCTGCTCGTCTCGTCGCCGAGCTCGCGCGCGTCGTGCGGACCGAGGGTGTGGTGGTGCTCGAGCTCCCGACGCTCGCATGGTTCGAGCGCTATGCGGGCGCGAACGCGGCGGGCCCGGGCGAGCTTCATGTTGCCGGCGGCGCCACCACCTTCGTCGATCGGAGGAGCGGCGCGCGCATCGACGGCTGCCTCGTGGCCCCCGAAGTGTGGGTCGATGCCTTCGCTCCAACGTTTGCGTGTACCCTTCATCTACCTTCGCAAGACGAAGCCACGCTCGTGGCGCGACGCCAGGCTTGCCCATGAACCCACGATCGCTCCGAGCGCACCTCGCGTGCGTCCTGTTCTTTTCCTCGGCGACCGCGCTCGCCAACGGCCGCTTTCCGGCAACGAATCAGGTCATCACCCGCCCCGGCCGCCCGGAGCAGTTCGCGCTCCGCACCACGTTCGGCCTGTTGCGCTCGGACGACGCGGGCGCTCACTGGGACTGGGTCTGCGAGGACGCCATCGGCTACAGCGGCGTGGTCGATCCTCCGCTGGCCTGGCACCGCGACGGCACCTTGATCGCGGGGCTCTTCGACGGCCTCGCGCTCTCGAACGACCCGGCGTGCTCGTGGAGCCGCGACGCCGCCATCGGCAAGCAGGTCGTCGTGGATGTCTCGGCTGCGAACGCAGAGGCCACGCGCCTCGAAGCCCTGACCGGCAGCTACGACCCGCAATCGGCACCCGGTCAGCCTCGCTACGTCAGCGCCATCTGGACGAGCAGCACCGACGGCCGCAGCTGGGCCCAGAGCTCGACGCTCCTGCCGAGCGACGTCATCGTCGAGAGCTTCGACCGCGCGGCGAGCGACGCGCAGCGGGTCTACGTGACCGGTGAGTCCGAGGCCGGTGGCGCGCGCGTCGGCGTTTTCTTCCGCTCGCGCGACGGCGGTCAGAGCTGGGACCGCAAGGCGTTCCCCTTCGAGGCGAACGGCGAGCGCGCTCTCTTCCTTGCCGCGATCGATCCGTCGAACGCCGATCGGCTCTATGTGCGCACGAACGGCGCGGAGAACGGACGCGTGCTCGTGAGCGACGATGCCGGGGAGACCTTCCGCACGATCTGGAGCGGCGCGAATCCGCAAGGCTTCGCCCTCAGCCCCGACGGCGCGCGTGTGTGGGTCGGATCTTTTCGCGACGGCCTCGCGCGTGCGGCGACGAGCGACTTCGCATTCACGACCGTGAACCGCACGCCGATCGGGTGCTTGCATGCTGCAGGCAACGCCCTCTTCGCCTGCTCCCTCGACGCGTACGGTTTCGCGGCGGCACGCTCCGACGACGGCGGGCAGACCCTCGTGCCGCTCTTGAAGCTCCCGGAGATTCGCGGCCCGCGCGCGTGCAGCGGCGCAGGCGACGCGGGCGTGAACGTCTGCCTCGCAACGTGGCCCGTGGTGAAGGCGAGCGTCGGCATCGTCGACGAGCCCGACGCGGGGCCCGTGCCGGTCTTCGATGCAGGTGCGACACCGCCCGCGCCCGCGGGGAAGTCTTCGTGCGGCTGCGCGGTCGTGGGGGCGAAAAGCAAGAGCGCGACGGGTGCAGGGCTCTGGGCCGCCGCTTCCGTCGCGCTCCTCGTGGCGAGGCGTCGAAGGACTAGTCCTTGATGGCCTCGGCGCCGCCGATGATTTCCATGAGCTCCTTCGTAATCGTCGCCTGACGAGCGCGGTTGTACTGGAGCGTCAGCTTGCTGATCATCTGCTTGGCGTTGCGGGTCGCGGCGTCCATCGCGGACATGCGCGAGCCGTGCTCGGCGGCGTTCGAGTCGAGCAGCGCGCGCTGAATCGACACCTCGACGTACGCGGGCACGAGGCGTTCGAGAACGACGTCGCGGCGAGGCTCGAACATGAGGTTGCTGCCGCCGGAACCGCCTTCACCTTCGCCCGTGGGCGCCGGCACGGGAAGCACCGGCTGCACGCGGACGATCTGCGAGATCGCGTTCTTGAACTCGTTGAAGATGATGAAGACGGCGTCGTAGCGCTCGCGCAGGAACTGCCCCATCACCCAGTCGCTCACCTGCTGCGGCGAGCCCGTATCGAGGCGCTCGTAGATGCCCTCGAAGTGGCGCACCACGGGGATTCCGCGGCGCGTGAGGAAGTCGCGACCCTTCTTGCCGATGGTCGCGAACTCGACGACGTCGCTCTTGCCCGTTTGCTCGCGGTAGGCGCGCTCGGCCGCACGGCACACGTTCGTGTTGAACGCGCCGCATAGCCCGCGATCGCTCGAGAGGAGCACGAAGAGCACGCGGCCCTCGCCACGGTTCGCGAGCAGCGGGTGCACCGTCGCCTCGTCGCCTTCCATCGTCGAGACGACCTGCTTGAGCACGTCGCCGGTCTTGACGGCGTAGGGGCGAAGGGCGGTGATGCGCGCCTGAGCGCGGGCCAAGCGAGCGCCGGCCACCATCTTCATCGCGCGCGTGATCTTCTGCGTCGACTTGACGCTTCCGATACGCTTGCGGATGCTCTTCAGGGACGGCATCGGGGCCTCAGCTCTTCTTCTCGCCGAAGGCCTTCACGAACTCCACGATCGCCTTCTTGAGGGTCTCCTCGGAGTCCTTGTCGAGCGCCTTCTTGGTGCGGATCGTCTCGAGGACCGACGCGTACTTCGACTCGACGTAGTCGATGAGGCCCGCCTCGAAGGTGCGGACCTGGCTCAGCTCGACGGTGTCGAGGTAACCCTTGGTGCCCGCGTAGATGCTGACGATCTGCTTCTCGACGGAGAGGGGCTGGTACTGGCCCTGCTTGAGGAGCTCGACGAGGCGAACGCCGCGCTCGAGCTGGTCACGCGTGACCTTGTCGAGGTCGGAGGCGAACTGGCTGAAGGCGGCCTTCTCGCGGTACTGCGCGAGGTCGAGCTTCAGGGTGCCGGCGACGCCCTTCATGGCCTTGATCTGGGCCGAACCACCGACGCGGCTCACGGAGAGACCGACGTTGATGGCGGGGCGAACGCCCGAGTTGAAGAGGTCGGTCTCGAGGAAGATCTGACCGTCGGTGATCGAGATGACGTTCGTCG
>CAIOHM010000072.1 GCA_903858055.1 uncultured delta proteobacterium | reverse complement strand
GCGCTCGATGTGCAAGCGGCCGTCTTCCCGCCCGAGATCGACGCCCGCGTCGAGGCCGCGAACGTGCCGGTGGCGCGCGCCTTCGAGGCGGAGGCTGCGGCGTCGCTCGCTTCGGCGGAGCGTGCCCGCCGCGAGGCGAACCCGACGCTCGACTTGGGGCCACGCTTCACGCGCGGTGACAACACGGAGCTCCGTTCGGCCGTCGTGCTCAGCGGGCAGCTGCCCGTGTTTCGACGAAATCAGGCGGAAATTGCACGCGCCGAGGCCGAGTCGACCCGCGCGCGCCGCCTGGGCGAGCTCGCGAAGGCTACGACCGCTCGCCGCGTGCGTGGAGCCGTCGAGCGCTTGCGCATTGCACGCACCGCGCTGGGCGACCTCGAGGCCAACGCGATCCCCGCCGCCGAGCGCACGGTCGCCGCGGCGCAAGAGGCGTTCAAGGCGGGCAAGGCGGACTTCTTCCGTGTGCTCCTCGCGCGCCGCGACCTCGTCACGACCCGCTTGCGACGCATCGAGGTCGCCGAGCTCGCTTGGAGCGCGTACGCCGAATTGCTCGCCGCCGGAGCCATCGAACCATGAAGAGCCACATCCTCGTTTGCCTCGCCCTCGCCTCGGTCACCTCGGCGGGGTGCAAGAAGTCTGCGGAGGGCTCCGCGCAAGAGTCGGCGGCCGCGCCTACCTTGACCGAGCGTCTCGTCAAGTTCGACACGCCCACGCTCGAGCGCCTCGGGGTGCGCACGGAAATCGTCGGCGACACGAACGCGCGCCTGACCGTCGAGTTCCCAGGCACGCTCGAGTACGCGCCGGAGCTCTACGCCGAGGTCGGCACGCTGTTCGAGGGTCGCCTCACGAGCGCGAACGTCAAGGTTGGCGACCGCGTGCGCAAGGGGCAAGTGCTCGCGACGATCGCTGCGCCCTCGCTGGTGAACGCGCAGGCGGACGCGATCTCCACGCGCGCGGCGGCCGAGGTCGCGCGTGAGCAGTCTCGCCGCGAGAACAAGCTCCTTGCCGAACAGCTCACCACGGCACGCGAGGCCGAGGTTGCACGCGAGGCGCTCGTGCGAGCGGAGGCGGACTTCAACGCGGCGAACGCCAAGCTCGCGCTCGTCGGCATTGGCGCGACGCCGGCCACGGGTTCCTACGGCGTGGCCGATCTTCGCTCGCCCATCGACGGCGTGGTCGTGAAGCGTGAAGCCGTCGTCGGTGCGCACCTCACACCAAACGAGACGCCGTTCATCGTCGCGAACGGGTCTCGCCTCGTCGCGGCCTTCGACATCTTCGAAGGCGACCTCGAGCTCGTGAAGGAGGGCGCGTCCGTCGAGCTCCGCGTCGACGCGCTCCCCGGGCGTGTGTTCATCGGCACCGTGGCGCGTCTCGAGCCGCAGCTCGGCGCCGAGACCCGCGCCGTCCGCGCTCGCGTCGACCTCGACAACAAAGAGGCGCTGCTGAAGCCCGGGCTCTTTCTTCGCGTCACGGTGACCTCCGCGATCGATCGCAAGGAGGGGCGCCTGCGTGTTCCTGCGAGCGCGGTGCAGCCGCTCGGCGGAGAAGAGGTGGTCTTCCTCGAGCGCTCTCCCGGCGTCTACGAAGTGCGCCCCGTCGTCGTGGGGCATCGCTACGGGCAAATCGCGGAGCTCATGTCGGGCTTGAACGGCGGTGAGCGGATCGTGGTGCATGGCGCGTTCATCCTTCGCTCCGAGCTGAGCCGGCAATGAAGGCCTTCATCGCCTCGGTCGCGCGCAACCGCGGCCCGACCTTCCTCTTCATCGCGCTCCTCGTCACGCTCGGTCTCTACGCGGCCTCGAGCCTCCCCATCGACGCCGTGCCCGACGTGACGAACGTGCAGGTCACGGTCGTCACGCGCGCCCCCTCGCTCTCCGCGACCGAGGTCGAGATGCAGGTCACGCAGCCTGCCGAGCGCGCGATGGCCGGCATGCAGAGCCTCGCGCAGGTGCGCAGCACGACGAAGTTCGGCATCTCGATCGTCACGCTCGTGTTCGACGACGGCACCGACATCGACATCGCCCGCGCCCGCGTCTCCGAGCGTCTCGCGGGTTTGCGCACGGTCATTCCACCCGAGGTCGGCGTACCCGAGCTCGCGCCGGTGACGACGGCGCTCGGCGAAATCTACCAGTTCGAGGTCGAGGCGACGCAGCCGCCCCGCTCGCTCGAAGAGCTTCGCACCATCGTCGAGTGGCAGATCGCGCCACGCTTGCGTCGCGTGCGCGGTGTGGTCGAGGTTCTCGGCTTCGGCGGTGCCATGAAGGAGTACCGCATCACGCTCGACCCTGCGCGCCTCGCGGCGCACGGTGTGGCCGTCGACGACGTGAAGCAGGCCCTCGAGCGCGACAACATCGTCGCGGGCGGAGGGTTCATCGAACGGGCGGGGGAGCAAGTCGTTCTTCGTGGTGACGCGCGCTTCCGCGGCATCGAAGACATCGGGTCCACCGTGGTCCGCACGAGCTCGGCCGGTGTGCCGCTCCGCGTGGCTCAGCTCGCGCGCGTCGACACGGGCCCGGCGCTCCGCCAGGGAGCCCTCACGCGCGACGGTCTCGGCGAGACGGTGGGCGCCAGCGTGCTCATGCTCAAGGGCCGCAACAGCCGCGAGGTCGTCGCAGAGACGAAGCGTGCGATCGAAGAGCTCAAGGCTTCCCTGCCGCAGGGTGTGGTGCTGAAGCCGACCTACGACCGCGCCGACTTCATCGATCGCGTGCTCGCGACCGTCACGAAGAACCTCACCGAGGGTGCGCTCGTCGTCGTGTTCTGCCTGCTGCTCACGCTCGGCAGTCTCCGAGCGGGCCTCGTCGTCGCGGGGGCGATTCCGTTCTCGATGCTCTTCGGCTTCATGGGGCTCAAGCTCCTCGGCGAGAGCGGCAACGTCATGTCGCTCGGCGCCGTCGACTTCGGCATCATCGTCGAAGGCGCCGTCGTCACGGTGGAGCACGCGCTCGCGCACTCGGCGCACGTGCCGCTCGCGAAGCGGCGCCGCGCCATCGTCGACGCGATGGCGGAGGTCGCAAAACCCGCGCTCTTCGTCGTCGTGATCACCCTCCTCGTCTTCGCGCCCCTCGCTTCCCTCGAAGACGTCGAGGGCAAGATGTTCCGTCCGGTCGTCTACTCGCTCTGCTTCATGCTCTTCGGCGCGATCATCTACGCGACGATGGTCATCCCCGCGGTAAGCGCGTTCCTCATCCCCGCGGCGAAGGAAGAGGAGCCTGCGTTCTTCCGAGTCGTTCGTCGCGCCTACCGCCCGGCGTTGGAGCTCGCGTTGCATCGGCCGCGCGCCGTGATCGTCGGCACCATGGTCCTCATGGTCGGCCTCTTCGCCACGGGCGGCGCCATCGGCGCGGACTTCTTGCCGCGCATCTTCGAAGGCACGCTCGCCGTCGACGCGATGCGGGCTCCGAGCACCTCCCTCACGCAGGCTATCGCACTCGCGAGCGAGACCGAGCGCGCGGCCCTGGAAATCCCCGAGATCAAGCACATCGTCAACCGCATCGGGCGTCCCGAAGGCGCGGCCGATCCCGCGGGGCCCGAGTCGAGCGACGTCTTCGTGTACCTCGCGCCGCGCGAACAGTGGCGCCGCGGTCTCACGCCGCAAGCGCTCGCCGACGAGCTCTCGGACAAGCTCGCGCAGCGCGTTCCCGGCACCGTGAACGCGGTCACGCAGCCCATCGAAATGCGTGTCAACGACCTCGTCGCCGGCGTGAAGAGCGACGTGGCCGTGAAGATCTTCGGCGAAGATTTGCAGACGATCGCGACGACCGCGGAGAAGCTCCGCCAGCTCCTCACGACGATCCCCGGCGCGAGCGACGTGAAGATGGAGGTGCCTTTCGGGCAGCCTTCCGCGAACGTCGTCGTGAGCCGCCAGCGCTCGGCGCGCCTCGGAATCTCCCCGCGCGAGGTTCTCGACGTCTTGGCGATGGCTCGCGCGGGCGTCACCGTCGGTCAAGTGCGCGAAGGCGAGCGCGTGTTCGATCTCAAGCTGCGCCTCGGCGGCGACATGGTCGACGAGAGCGGCGATCTCGCGAGGCTCCCGCTCACGACGCCCCTCGGCAAGCTCGTGCCCCTCGGGCTCGCAGCGGACGTGCGCGAGGAGCCGACCGTCGTCCAGATCGGTCGCGAGAACATGCGCCGGCGCATCACGGTTCAGTGCAACGTGCGCGGCCGTGACCTCGTCGGCTTCGTCGCAGAGGCTCGCGATGCGGCGACGAAGCTCGACATTCCTCGCTCGGTGCTCGTCGAGTGGGGCGGGCAGTTCCAGAACTTCAACCGTGCGAAGACGCGCCTCATACTCCTCGGCCCCGTAGCGCTCGCCGTCGTCGCCGTGATGCTCGTGCTCATCTTCGGCCGTATCCGCTACACGGCGGTCACGATCGCGAGCCTGCCGTTCGCCATCGCAGGCGGCGTGTTCGCGCTCGTCGTGCGCGGCTTGCCGTTCAGCATTCCGGCGGGCGTCGGCTTCATCGCCCTCACGGGTATCGCGGTGTGCACCGGCGTCGTCGTGATCACGGCGGTGCTCAAGACGCCGCGCTCGCTCTCGGCCGAAGAGCGCGTGCGCCGCGGCCTCGAACTCTCGCTCCGCGCGCCGATCTCCACCGCCCTCGTCGCGGCGCTGGGCTTCGTCCCGGCCGCCATCGCCACGGGCACGGGGGCCGAAGTGCAGCGCCCGCTCGCAACCGTCGTCATCGGCGGACTCATCGTCGCCACGGTACTCTCGCTCCTCGCGTTGCCCGCCATGCTCCTCGAGGTCCTGCGGCGCGATCCGAAGGAAGCCTTCCGTCCGCCCATCGACTCGTTGGGAGGGAGCCTCGGCTTCGACGAGGTGGGTGGGGACCTCGACACGCCGCTTCCGCCGTCGTCGTTCGAACCGCACGGCCACTGAGGAAAAAGAAAGGGCGCGCGGCGCTTTCGGCGTCGCGCGTCAGCTCGTTGCGCCGTGCGTGAGCGCCTCCACGAAGGCCTCGGTCGTGACGGCGAGCGGCGAGAGCGCGACGGCCTCGTGTGTCGTGGAGACGTGCGCCGAGAGGACCGGCGAGACGACGCGCATGACGACCGTGAGGGATGAGCACCGCTCGCGCGCGGCGATGGCGACGTGCAAGTTGACGGCGTCGGAGTTCGTCACGGCGACGACCGCGGCCGCGTGTTCGACGTTGGCCAGGTCGAGGATCCCGTCCGAGAGGGCGTCGGCGACGATGACGTGATCGCCGTCTGCGCGTGCGCCGAGCATGTGCCGCGCTTGGCCATCGCGCTCGATGATGACCACGCGCATGCCGCGCCGACGCAGCAGCGCCGCGACGCGGTAGCCGATGTTGCCGCCGCCCACGACGATGGCGTGGTCTTGCCAATGGACCCCCATGCGCCCCTCGAGCGCATGGATGCGCCGATCGAGGAGCCACTCGGTGAGGAGCGCGAAGGCGAGCGTCGACAGCGCCGTGCCGCCGAACATGAGGAGAATCCCAACGACTTGCGCGAAGCGGGGCGCGTGGTGCAGCGAGATGTCGCCGTAGCCCACCGTCGTGATCGTGGACGAGACGAAATAGAGCGCTGTGAGCGCGTCGAGGTGGAGCGCGCGCGCGAAGAACGCCGTGGCCAGCACGATCACGAAGGCAGTCGTGAGCGCCGTGCGCACGAGGAGGCGATCCCACCCCGTCGGGAGGGCATCGACGAGGTTGCGTCGGGCCGCATGAACGCGCGGCGGCTGCCTCTCCACGCCGTCGAGCACCGCACCGACGAAGGCCGGCGCCGCCACGTCGGTCATGCTCGTGACCGTGATGTTCGGGAGGGTCTTTTGCAGGTAGGCCGCGAGGGTCGGGTCGAACATGCGGACGACGAGCCGCAGCGACGGGCTCATCGCCCGCAGCGTGATCGCGAGGTCGACGTTTCCCGTGTCGTCGTCGGCCGCGAGACCCACGGCGGCCACGTGCGCGAGGTCGAGCGCTTCGAGGTCGGTGGTCTCGCGAAAAGCGTAGCGCTCGACGCGAGAGCCGCGCGCCGCAACGCCTCGCTCGATGGCCCGCGCGAGGCGACCATCGCCGAAGATGACGATGCGCGACAGCTTCGACGCGTCCATTCTCACGAGAATAGCGATCTCCGGCCCCGTTCGCGACGGGCGTTTCGCGGCGAAATGCGCGCGCGCGCACCTGAGGGATGAACCTCGCGGGAGCCTCTGCTACGGGCCGACCCCATGGCCATCAGCTACCGTGACGCAGGCGTGGACATTGACGCGGGTGACGAGCTCGTCGAGCGAATCAAGCCCTTGGCGAAGCGTACGCGCATCCCCGGCGTGCTCGCCGACGTGGGCGGCTTCGCGGGCCTCTTTGCGGTCCCGGCCGATGTCGAGGAGCCGGTCCTCGTGAGCGGCACCGACGGTGTCGGCACGAAGCTGAAGCTCGCGTTCGCGACCGGTCGCCACGACGGCATCGGCGCCGACCTCGTCGGCATGTGCGTCAACGACGTCGTGACCTGCGGCGCGCGCCCCCTGTTTTTTCTCGACTATTTCGCGACCGGCAAGCTCGAGCTCGCGGTCGCCGAGGCGGTCGTCGGGAGCATCGCGCGCGCGTGCGAGACGAGCGGCTGCGCGCTCCTCGGGGGCGAGACCGCGGAGCTGCCCGGCATGTACGCGGACGGCGAGTACGACCTGGCGGGCTTCGCGCTCGGTGTGGTCGGTCGCAAGCGCATCGTCGATGGCAAGCGCGTCGCGCCCGGAGACGCGGTCATCGCGGTCGCGAGCTCGGGCTTGCACTCGAACGGTTACTCGCTCGCGCGCCGCGTGCTCCTCGGTGAGACCGGTCCCGGCCTCGAGGCGCGTCCCGCCGAACTCGGCGGCAAGAGCGTCGCGGACGCCCTCCTCGAGCCCACGAAGCTCTACGCCAAGCTCGCACAGGCCCTGGTCGCAGCGACCGACGTGCGCGCCATGAGCCACATCACCGGCGGCGGCCTCCCCGGCAACCTGCCCCGCGTGCTTCCCGAGGGCCTCGGCGCGCGCATGGCGCCTCAGTGGGAGCGGCCCGCGATCTTCGAGCTCATCGCGAAGCTCGGCCCCGTGGAGCACGGCGAGATGCTCCGCACGTTCAACATGGGCGTCGGCTTCATCGCTGTCGTGCCCCAAGCCGACGTCGCCAAGGCCCTCGAGGCCGCGGCGAGCGTGGGCGAGAAGGCGTGGCTCGCTGGTGTCATCGAGAGCGTGCCGGTCGAGACGCCCTTCGAGGAGCGCGTTCGCTTCGCGGAGGCGTGAGCGTGCGCATCGCGGTCCTCGTCTCGGGTTCGGGCACGAACCTTCAGGCCATCCTCGACGCCGCGCGCGCCGGGTGCCTCGAGGCGGAGGTCGCGCTCGTGGTGAGCAACAAGGCGAACGCGATGGCGCTGACGCGCGCGCACGAAGCGCACGTGCCGAGCCTCGTCGTGAGCCACAAAGACTACGCCACGCGTGAGGCCTACGACGCCGCGCTCGTGTCGGCGCTGCGCGAGCACGGCGTCGAGCTCGTCGTCCTCGCGGGCTTCATGCGCATCGTGACCCCGGTGTTGCTCGCCGCATTCCCGAACCGCGTCCTCAACATCCATCCTTCGCTGCTGCCCGCGTTCCCTGGGCTCGACGCGCAGCGGCAGGCGTTCGAGGCCGGCGTCGCGGTCACGGGCTGCACCGTGCACCTCGTGGACGGCGGCATGGATACCGGGCCCATCGTGGCCCAGACCGCGGTCGTCGTGCGCGGCGATGACGACGAGGCGACCCTCCGTGCGCGCATCCTCGTCGAGGAGCACCGTCTTTTGCCTCGCGTGATCCAGTGGTTTGCGCGCGGCCTCGTGACCATCGACCATGGGCGCGGCGTGCCTCGCGTGGTCGTGGCAGGGCAGGCGCGCGGCTCCTTCGGCGAGCCCTGAGACCGCGCCGTGTTCGTTCATCACTACGACGCCATCTTGCTCGGGACCGAGCGTGCCACCCGCTGGCTCGCGCTCTCGCTCGTGCGCCGCTCGTGGCAGGTGCTCCGCATCGTGTATGGCCCGATCGGGTCCACGTTTCGCTTCGGCGATTACCGGCTGCGGCGAGGTACCACGTTGCGTAGCAGCGCGGTCGGGGTCTGGTCGAGGCGCGTGCTCGACGACCTCGCCGCGAACTTTCTGCTCCGGCGCTGGCGCCCCGTCGAGGGAGGCGAGGGGAGCGTGGTCGGAGAGGGCGTTCGCTTTCGGATGCTCGGGCTCGGCGAACCGCTCGACGGCGAGTTCGAACGACAAGAGGCCATCGACGTGCGCACCTCGTCGCTCGTCTCTTGGCGTCGCGAGGCAATCGCGCACCTCGGCCCCGCGCTCGATCAGGCGGCTGAAGCGGCGGCGAGCGGCTGGTTTCGCAGGCAGATCATCGGCCGCGCCCTCGAGGGAGGCACGGCGCGAGCGCATGCACTGTGCAACGAATACGCGCGCATCGTCGGTGCCGAGCCGATCGTCGCGAAGCGCTTCAACGCGTTCGAGCGTGCGTTCGATCTTGCGGTCGACGACGACCCGCTCGTGCGCCTCGAGTCGCTCGTGCGCATGACGGGCCCGGCGGTCGAAGTGAGCGGCGGGGCGGAGACGCTCGAGGCGTGGGCCGACGAGCAGCTCGAGCGCGCGAACGTCCCTGTGGTCCGTGCCAAGCGGCCGCCGACGCTGCTCTCCGGGCGCGAAGGGCGTGTTGCGCTCGACCTCGACGGCGACTTGGTCGGCGGCGACGCCCTCGTGGAGTTCGACGAGGGCACCGCGGCGACGAGCGCGTCGCACCTCGAACCCCGGCTCGTCGTCCGCGGGTCATCGTGGGTACCCGTCGTGAGGCGCTACGTGCTCTGCCTCGTGGTGCGCGCGGATGCTATCCCCAGCGCATGCGGTCTCGCGCTGGCCATCGAAGGCCACGAGGCGTCGGGGCTCGGGCCCCTCTGGTGCGAGCTCTACGAGCCGTCGGACGATCCGCGCCACCGCGGCG
>CAIOHM010000071.1 GCA_903858055.1 uncultured delta proteobacterium | reverse complement strand
CCGAAAAGGGCGACGCGGGCGAGGGGAGGATCGTGCCGGAAAGTGGAGTCGATCCGCGTGGCAGGCTACGGTCCGCCCATGACCAAGGACCAGCTCGAAAGCGTGCTCGAAGACGGTGGTGCGACGAAGTCCGGTGCGGAGTGGAAACTCCCCGAGGGCGTCGGGCTCTCGTTTCACGTAAGCCGCGGCGGCGCCGGGCTCACGGTGGCGAAGGTTGCTTCCGTGCGCCTCGACAAGACGCTGGTGCTCGCGACGAGCGCACGAGGCGATCGCCACGCGTTCGACTTGGCGGACGTGGTCGTCATGCACGTCGAGGGTGGCAAGGGCGAGGCCCCGCGGCGCGCAGGTTTCTGATTCCTCAGACGAGTCCGGCGGCGGCGAGCTCTTTGCGGAGCTCTCCGCTTTCGTGCATTTCCACGGTGATGTCGCAGCCGCCGATGAACTTGCCGTTCACGTAGAGCTGCGGGAGCGTGGGCCAGTTCGAGAAGACCTTGATGCCCTCGCGCACGGCGGGGTCGGCCAAGATGTTGAAGGTCTCGAAGGCGACGCCCTCGCGCTTGAGCACCTGGACGACGGCGTTCGAGAAGCCGCACTGCGGGAAGGACTTCGTGCCCTTCATGAAGAGCATGACCTTGTTGTCGTCGATGAGCTGCTTGATGCGGGCTTGCGTGTCGTCGGACATGGGGAGTTCCTCGAGGAGAATCAGGCTTCGGAAGGAGTGAGGGTCTTGAGCGCGAGCGCGTGAATCGGGCCGCTCATCGCGTTCCCGAGGCTCGCGTAGACCATGCGGTGACGCTCGACGCGGGAGATGCCCTCGAAGCGCGCGGAGACCACGCTGGCCTCGAAGTGATCGCTCGTGCCCGTGAGGTCGCGAACGGTGATGGTGCCATCGGGGAACGCGGCCTTGAGCATGGCCTCCACGGCGCTGACGTCGAGCATGCGTTGGCATGTGCTGCTTTGGCGCCGCGGCGTCAAGGGGGGCGTGCGCAAGGGCTGCGTGATGCGTGCGCCTAGGCGAGTTTTTAGGCGAGCCGTGCTATGCGGCGCCCATGAGCGAGACGAACGAGCGCGCAGCCGAAGACCGTTACGAGCCGGCCACCCTCGAGCCCAAGTGGCAAGCCTATTGGGAGGCGCATCGCTGCTTCGAGGCGAAGCGCACGCCAGGGAAGCCCAAGCTCTACGCCCTGGACATGGTCCCGTATCCCTCGGGCTCGGGCCTCCACGTGGGGCACCCCGAGGGCTACACCGCGACCGACATCGTCTCGCGCGCGCGGCGCATGCAGGGCTACGACGTGCTCCACCCGATGGGCTGGGACGCGTTCGGTCTGCCCGCGGAGCAGCACGCCATCCAGACGGGGACGCACCCGCGCGACACGACGGCCTCGAACATCGCCACCTTCAAGCGGCAGCTCAAGAGCCTCGGTTTTTCCTACGACTGGAGCCGTGAGGTCGACACGACGGACCCGGGCTACGTGCGCTGGACCCAGTGGATCTTCCTGAAACTGTTCGAGAAAGGTCTCGCGTTCCAGTCCGAGGTCCCGGTCAATTGGTGCCCCGAGCTTGGCACCGTCCTCGCGAACGAAGAGGTCATCGACGGCAAGAGCGAGCGCGGTCAGCACCCGGTCGTGCGCCTGCCGCTGCGCCAGTGGATGCTTCGTATTACGCAGTATGCGGACCGTCTCGACGCGGAGCTCGACGGCCTCGACTGGCCCGAGACCAAGGGCAAGCAGCGCCATTGGATCGGCCGCAGCGAGGGCGCGGAGATTGATTTTGCCATCGAGGGTCACGACGCCACGATGACCGTCTTCACCACGCGCCCGGACACGGTGCCTGGCGTGACCTACGTGGTGCTTGCGCCGGAGCATCCACTCGTCGCGCAGATCACGACGGCGGCGCAGCGCGAGGCGGTGAGCGCGTACCTCGACGTCACCAAGTCCAAGAGCGATCTCGAGCGCACGGAGCTCGGCAAGACCAAGACCGGCGTCGCCACGGGCGCCTTCGCCGTGAACCCCGTCAACGGCGACAAAATCCCGGTTTGGGTGGGCGATTACGTGCTCGCGCACTACGGCACGGGCGCGGTCATGGCCGTTCCTGCGCACGACGAGCGCGACCACGCCTTCGCGAAGACCTACGGGCTCCCCATCGTGCAGGTCGTCCGTCGCGCCGATGGCAAGGCGCATGACTTCGACGCCGCGGCGTTCACGGACGACGGCGTCTCCACCGCGCTTCGCTCGGACGCGAAGGTCGCGGAAGGCACCCCGAGCGCCGAGGTGCGCAAGCAGGTCATCGCGTGGCTCGAGAGCGAGAAGCGCGGCCGCAAGAAGGTGACCTACCGCCTGCGCGACTGGGTTTTCTCGCGTCAGCGCTACTGGGGCGAGCCCATCCCGATCTACTTCCCGGTCGACTGCGACGGCGACCCGCGCGCGGAAGGTGCAGAGTACAAGGTTCGCTACGACAAGCCCATCGCGGTCACCGAGAGCGAGCTCCCGCTGCGCTTGCCCGAGCTCGAGGACTACCGCCCCGGTGAGGACCCGGCCGGCCCGCTCGCCCGCGCGAAGGACTGGCGCTTCTTCCAAAAAGACGGCCAGTGGTACGCGCGCGAGACGAACACGATGCCCCAGTGGGCCGGCTCCTGCTGGTACTACCTGCGCTACATCGACCCGCGCAACGACGAGCAAATCTTCTCGCAAGAGGCCTACGACGCGTGGATGCCCGTGGACCTCTACGTGGGCGGCAGCGAGCACGCGGTGCTGCACTTGCTGTATGCACGCTTCTGGCACAAGGCGCTCTTCGACATCGGCGTGGTCAAGCATGCGGAGCCGTTCCACAAGCTCGTGCACCAAGGCATGATCCTCGGCGAGAACGGCGAGAAGATGTCGAAGTCGCGCGGCAACGTCATCAACCCCGACGACGTCGTGAAGTCGCACGGCGCCGACTCGCTCCGCGTCTACGAGATGTTCATGGGCCCGCTCGAGGCGGTGAAACCCTGGCAAACGAATGGCGTCGAGGGCGTGCGCCGCTTCCTCGATCGCGTGTGGAACGTCGCCGTCGCGGCGACGAAGAGCGGCGATGCGGCGATGGACGACGAGACAAAGCGCGCCGTCCACAAGACCATCAAGAAGGTCACGGAAGACGTCGAGGGCCTGCGCTTCAACACGGCCGTGTCCGCGATGATGATCCTCGTGAAGCAGCTCCAGGCGTTGCCCGCGGTGCCCAAGGGCGCGGTGGAGCCGCTCGTGTTGCTCCTCGCGCCTTTTGCGCCGCACATTGCCGAGGAGCTCTGGCAGCGCCTCGGGCACGGTGAATCGCTCACGTACGCGCCGTGGCCCACCTTCGACGCGGCGCTCTGCGAAGACGCGGAGGTCGAAATCGGCGTGCAGGTGAACGGCAAGGCGCGCAGCGTGCTCAGGCTCGCGAAGGACGAGTCGCAGGAGAGCGCGGTTGCGAAGGCCCTCGCGGACGCGAAGGTGACGGCGCACACGGACGGCAAGACCGTGGCGAAGGTCATCTACGTGCCCGGCCGCATCTTGAACCTCATCGTCAAGTGAGCGGCGGTGGCCGCCTCCTTACGGGGGCGGCAGCAACGGGAGCGGCTGCGGAGCGGGGGCGAGCGGCGCTTGCCAAGGCGGGTCCGGAGACGCGTCCGTGTGGGTTTGCCCAGGCGGTGTGGCTTGCGGCGCGCCGTTCGTGGGCACCGGCACCAGGAGCGGCGTCGTCGCTGGCACGGCGCTCGCGTTCGCGTTCGGCCCCGTTGAGGCGTAGGGTTCCGCCCCCAGCGGCGCGGGGGCTCCGCTTCGCAGCGGTGCGGAGGTTCGGTACTCGACGCAGTCCGTGCGGCCGTCGGGCCCTGTCTGGCAGTGGACGTTCGGGTTGCTCGAGCGGCCGGCGCTGATGCCGCCCGGGGCCGACACGGCCCGCTGAAAGAGGTCGCCAAAGAAGGGGCTCAGGGCTGCGCAGCCCGAGAGGCTCCCCGCGAGCAACACGTACGCAACGACCCGGCCCATGACCGCGCGAGTCTAGCAGCGACGGCCGTTGTGTCATCGTCGGCGTGCGCGGGGAGCGCCCGGGCGGAGTTTCGTAGTACATCTCATCCGATGGCCGCCACATTCGACTTCCGCGACGCCCTCGCCCTCGTCACCGGTGCCGGCTCCGGTATAGGCCGCGCCACGGCCGAGCGTCTTGCCAACGAGGGCGCGCGCGTGGTCCTGTGCGACGTCAACGAGGCTGGCCTCGACGAGGTGCGCGCCGCGCTCGGTGCTCGATGTGTGCATGCTGCACGGGTCGACGTGAGCGATCGCGAGGCGATGAGGGCCTTCGCGGACGACGTGCACGCGAAGGTCGGCGCGCTCGACGTTCTCGTGAACAACGCGGGCGT
>CAIOHM010000070.1 GCA_903858055.1 uncultured delta proteobacterium | reverse complement strand
TGTCGCGCGCGAGGGCGGCGCTGTCGTGCTCGTGACGAGTGACTACCGTGAGCTGCGTCGCGTCGCCGATCGGTACGCGGTCGTTTGGAAACACGCGTTCGTGGGCGAGTTTCCTGCGGAGGTCTCCGACGCGACGCTGGCCGCGGCGATGGCCACGGGCGGCGAGGGGAGCGCTTCATGAGCGCGGGCACGGCGTCTTCCACGTCCTTTGGTTCCGGCGTTTCGCGCCTCGTCGTCGCGGTCGCTTGCGCGGTCACGCTCACCAACGTGCTCGCGTTCAGCGCGGGCATCGCGCCGCGCGACGCGCTCCGCGTCGCGTACGAAGGCTCGCTCGCATCGGGCTACGGCGTCGGTCAGATCCTCTTTCGCGCGACGCCCATCGTAATCACCGCGCTCGCGGCGCGCGTGGCGTTGCTCGGCGGGCTCTTCAACATCGGCGTCGAGGGACAGCTCGCCGGCGCATCGCTCGCCGTCGGGGTCGTCGGGGCCTGGTGCGGCACGGTCGGTCTCCCCGGCGTCGCGGCCGCAGTGCTCGTGGTCCTGTGTGCGCTCGTCGTCGGATCGGGGATCGCGGCGATCCCGGCGACGCTGCGCGCGCGCTTCGGGGCGAGCGAGGTCATCGGCGGCATCGTCGTGAACCAGCTCGTCGCCATGCTCGTCGGCTTGCTGCTTCGGACGCGTTTTGCGGTCCCCGGCACGATGCGAACGCCCGCGCTGCCGCCCGGTCTCCTCGCGCGTCCGCTCGGCACGTGGGTCCCCGCGCTCGCAGGGGCGCCCGTGTCCACGCTCTCCGTCGTCGTCGCGGTGGCGGCGCCGCTCGCCTACGTCGCCCTCGCGCGCATGCGGGTCGCGCGCGAGTGGGAGCTCGTCGCCGAGACCCCCGACGCATGCGCCTTCGCGGGAATTCCCGTGGCGCGGCGTCGCTTTCAAGCGCTTGCGGTGTCGGGCGCGATCGCGGGGCTCGTCGCGCTGCCGATGGTTGCAGGATACAAGGGCTACGCGGAGCCTGGCCTTGGTGCCGGCACGGGCTTTGCGGGCCTCGCCGCGGCCATGCTGGGAGGTTCGAGCGCGACGGTCACGATCGCCGCGGCGGTTTGGTTCGGCGTCGTCGACCAGGCCGGGCTCGCCTTGCACGCGCTCTTGCCCAAAGACCTCGTGCTCGTCGTTCAAGCGAGCACCATGCTGGTCGCGGCGCTGCTCGGAGCCCGTCGTTCGAAGGCGGTGCCCTCGTGAACGGCGGCGTCGTCGCGGTGCTCGTTCACGGCTTTGCGGACGCCGCGGTGCCCTACGCGCTGGCGGCACTCGGCGGTGTCGTGAGCGAGCGAAGCGGCGTGGCGAACGTGGCGCTCGAGGCGAGCCTCCTCGCGGGTGCGTTCGGCGCTTCGGTGGTGGCGGCGGCCGGCGGATCGCTCGTCGCCGCGATCGCTTGCGCGGCGGCGGTCGGGGCGTGCGTTGGGCTCGTACACGGAGCGTTCGCAGTCCTCGGCCGCGCTTCGAGCATCGTCGTCGGAATGGCCCTGAACCTCGGCGCCATCGGGGTCACCAAGGGCCTTTTGCGCCTCCTGTACGGGTCGAGCGCGAACGGTCCTGCGTTCGAGCTGCGCCTGCACGACGGCGCAGGCCTCGCGCTCGTCGTCGCGCTGGCGGCGGGTGTCGTGTCCATGCTCGAAGGCTCGCGCTTCGGCGTGCGGTTGCGCGCGGTCGGCGCCGACGCGGCACGGGCAGAGCAGGTCGGCTTCGCTCCGGCTCGGGTGCGGGCGGTGGCGCTCACGGGCGGCCATGCGCTGGCGGCGGTAGGCGGGGCGGCGCTGTGTCTCGCGAGCGGTCAGTTTCAGAGTCAAATGAGCGCGGGCCGTGGGTTTCTGGCGCTCGCGTTGGTGATCCTCGGGCGCTGGGAGGTCCTCCCGACACTCGTGGGCGTGGCCTGCCTCGCGGCCCTCGAGGCGAGCGAAGTGTTCGTCCAAGAAGGGCTCGGCTTGCCGAGCGAACTGGTGCTCGCGCTCCCGTACCTTGCGATCCTGCCTGTCCTCGCGCTCGGTGCGGGACGCATGCAGGGTTCACGCATTCCTCGCTTCGAGCCCTGAGCGTTGGCGCCGGTTCAGCGCAGGAGCGAGACTCCGCCGCGCCACACGTCGACGAGCGGAGGGGTACCCCATGGCATCACGAGCGCGTTCTCGTGAGGCAAATCCCACATCGCGAGGGTTGCCTCGGCGCCCGCTTCGAGGGCGGGTGAGGGGAGTCCGAGCGCCGCAGCCGCTTCGATGGTCACGCCACGGAGGATCTCCTCGACCGTGAGCCCATACTCGCGCGCGGCGAGCGCCATCGCGAGCGGGAGACTCTCCGTCGGGGCCGTGCCCGGGTTTGCGTCGCTCGCGACGACGAGCTTGACGCCTGCTTCACGCAAGAGTGCTACCGGCGGCGGCGCTTGGCGAAGCGTGTAGGATGCAATGGGCAAGAGCGCCGCGCGCACGCCGGCCATCGCGAGCGCACGGGCTCCTTCTCGTGAAACGTTCTCCAAGTGATCCGCGCTACCCGCGTCGTATTTCGCCGCAAGCTCTGCGCCGCCGATGTCGCCAAACTGGCCCGCGTGGATCGTCACCGCGAGGCCGAGCGAGCGCGCGCGTGCGAAGAGACGCTCGGCTTCGTCCACGGTGAACGCATGGGGGTCGACGTACGCGTCCACGCGGTCGGCGAGGTTCTCCGCCGCCACTTCGGGCAAGAGCTCGTCCACCATGAGCCGCACGTGCTCTTCGCGCGTCACGCCAGGAGGCACCGCGTGGAGCGCCAAGAAGGTGCGCACGAGGCGCGGGAGTCCGCGCTCGGCGTGGGCGCGTGCCATCACGCGGAGCTGCTTTCGCTCCCCGTCCACGGTCAGCCCGTAGCCGCTCTTGACCTCGACCGCGGTCACGCCATGTCGGGCCATGCGGCGCAGGCGCGCGACGAGCACCTCGAAGAGCGCGTCTTCGTCGATGGCCGCGACCGCCTCGTGCGACCGAACGATGCCGCCGCCGGCCTTCGCGATGGTCACGTAGTCTGCGCCCTGGAGCCGGAGCACGTACTCGGCGTGGCGATGACCGGCCCACGCCGCATGGGTGTGCGCATCCACGAGGCCCGGCGTCACGAGGCCCACCGAGGGCGTGCCACTCGCCAGCGGCGCGGCGTCGCTCCTCGCGAGGATGCGTGCGATGCGCGTGCCTTCTCCCTCGAGGACCACGTCGTCGAGGGCGCCTGCTTGGGTTCCCGTCCACAGCCGCTGCGCGTGGAAGCGCCAGGTTCTCATCACGGATCGAGCCCCGCCATCACCCGCACCGCGCGCCCGTTTGTCGCTTGAAGGACCCCGTCGAGCGCCGCTTCGTCGACGAGCGTGCGCGCGGGGAAGCGCTGCACGAGGGCGTCGACCCGGCTGCGCGCTTCATGGCAGCGGGCGCGGAACGACTCCGACGCAGCGTACTCCTCCGCGACCTTCGCCACGACGCTCCGCACGAGGTCTTCACCTTCGCAGACGAGCACCGCGTCGCACCCGGCCGCGATGGCTTGGACCGCGTTGTCCTCGGCTGATCCTTGGAGCGCCTTCATGCGAAGATCGTCCGAGAAGAGCACCCCCGCGAAGCCCATCTTTCGTCGCAGGAGGTCGGTCGCGATCGACGGAGCGAGCGTCGCGGGCCTCGCGTCGAGCGCGCGGTAGACCACGTGCGCGGACATGAAGGCGTCGAGCCCCTGGGAGGCCGCCACGCGA
>CAIOHM010000069.1 GCA_903858055.1 uncultured delta proteobacterium | reverse complement strand
TGTGCCTCCGCGAGATCGAAGCGCGCGCGAAGCTCCGCTTCACGGCCCCACGCCGCCGCGGCGTCGGCAGCGTCGAGGTACGCAAAGAGGTCGCGCTTGTCTTCTTTCACGAGCACGTAAGGGCCGCGCGAGAAGCGCAGCGCGCGCCGGAGCGGAAAGAAGAGCGCGTTCAGCGGGAGCTTGAGCCAGCGGAGCGCCGGCAGGTCGAACGATCGCGAGCGCGCAGCAACGCGCATGCCCACGAGCGCCGCGCCACTGAGCGCCATGCCAACGATGGAGACCACCCCGAGCGCGTTCATCGACGTTGCGTTTGATACGCGAAGCGCCGCACGAACGCCACTCGCCGGCGTCGCCCGAGTCGGTTATCGCAAGGGCCAGCGCATGGAACCGGAAGCCCCTCGCACGATCTCCCTCACGCCGATCGGCGTCGTTCGCTCGCCCTTCACGCAGAAGATCGAGGCGCCGCGGCAAGGGGTCGTCGCCGAAGGGGTCGAGGGCCGCATCGAGCTCTTTCCCGTGCCCGGCTTCGAGCACGCGCTCGAAGACCTCGAAGGCTGGGACCGCCTCTGGGTGCTCGCCTGGTTCGACCGCGCGGAGCACTGGCGACCGAAGGTGCAGCCCCCGCGCAGCGCACGGCGTCGCGGCGTCTTCGCCACGCGCTCGCCCCACCGGCCCAACCCCATCGCGCTCACGTGCGTGCGCTTCGTACGCGTCGAGGGGCTCACGATCGTCGTGCGTGACCTCGATCTGCTCGACGGCACGCCCGTCCTCGACGTGAAGCCCTACGTCCCCTACGCGGACGCGTTCCCCGAGGCGAGCTCCGGCTGGCTCGAGAGCGCCGCAGACCCCGGCCCGCGCTGGCCCGTGCAAGTTGCACCCAACGCGCGCGAAGCGCTCGATTTCCTCGCTTCCCAGGGCTTCGACCTCGAGACCCCGCTCCGCACGACGCTCATGCTCGGCCCCGAGCCGCGCCCGTACCGACGCATCCGCGCGACCGCAACGGGCCTGGTCATCGCCTACCGCACCTGGCGCGCGGCCTTTCACGTCGCCGGCGACACCATCGTCGTCGAGCGCATCGCGAGCGGGCTCACCGACGCGGACCTCCGCAAGGGTCACAGTGAAGCTGCGCTGCACGAGGCGTTTCGCGGGCTCTTCGGCGCGTAGTGCGTGACCCTCACGCGATCGCCGACGCGCGCCGACGCTCTTCCTCGCGAATGGCTGCGAGCACCACGTCGAAATAGTCTTCCTCTTCGTGGCAATCGAAGTGGCTCGCTTCGAGGCGGTTGCGCGCGCGCGTGAGGGCCTCGGGCTTCTGCGCGCGGAGGACGGCGATGGCCCGCACCACGTCGAAGCGCTCGCTCGCGTCGAGCTGCGCGAAAAAATGCATGTAGGATGCCGCGGGGATCGCGTCTTGATCGAAGAGCTCCGCGAAGATGTCGTAACCGCGTGAGTCGCCGAGGCGCGTGAGGGCCCAGGCGATGCAGCGGCGCACCATGGGGTCCCACGAGAGCGGCGACGGCACAATCACGAGGACGTGCATGTGGAGTTCGCGCAGGCGCTCTTTGCCCACGGCGTAGAGGATCGACGCCACCTGCCCTGGGTCGCGGCTGGCGATCATGTCCTTCGCGGCGCTGAGCACGCGCTCGGCGTCGGCGCCCATCGCGTGGAGGCCGATGAGCGCGTTGGCGCGAATGCGCGGCGTCGGGTGGTTCAAGAAGCGCTCGAAGGAGCTCCGAAGCGTCGGGTCACGGAAGCGCGAGAGCACCTCGAGCGTGTTGGCGACCACGCGCTCGTCTTGGTCTTCGAGCCCGTTGAGCAAAAACGGAATGCCCTTCTTGCCGTAGATCGCCGCCACGATGCCCGTGGCGCTCATGCGCACGCGCAGCGACTTCGAGGTCTTCTTCGTGGTGACCACGTTCACGAGGAACTGGACGGCGCGGTAGTGGCGATCGGCGAGGAGCGCGTCGAGCACGGCGAGCTGAATCTCCTCGCGGTCCGACTCGAACTCCTTCGTGATGCGATCATACGCGCGCTCGTCGCGCGCGTAGCCAAGCCCGAGGATTACGGTCTTGCGCAGCACCTCGCGCGCGTCGACCTCGAGCACGCGCTCCATCCGCTCGCGGAAATCGCGCGGACGCACGAACGAGAGGAGATCCGCGGCATAGACGGCGGTCGCCTTGTCACGGTGCGCGAGGAGGTCGTCGAGGAGCGGGACAAGCATCGCCTCGAGGCGCGTCACGAGGAACGCCGCCGCGGCGAGCAGGCCCGCGAGGATGACGAAGAGCACGTAAAGCGGCCAGTGAAAGTAGCTCTTTAGCGAGAGCACGAGCGCGGCCACGCCGAGCGGCACGCTGGTGCCAAACACGGACCCGAGCGTGCCGAGGCGCGCACGCAGATCGCCCGTGAGCGAGCCCGTGATCATGCGCCCGGCCGGGTTGAAGAGCCCGCCCTCGAGGCTTCGCCGTACGAGGTCGAGCGTGAGGAACGGGAGCACGCCGCCAACGCCGAACGCGAACACGAGCGCGATGGAGACGCCGCCGATCGCCACGTACATGAGGCGGATCGGCGACACACGCTGGCGCTCCACGACGATGGCGCCGACCACGAGGAGCGCGATCGTGAAGACCGCACCGTGCAGATAAAACGAGGTGATTCGCTCGCGGATCGCGTCGTACGTGACGAGCGTGTTCTTGACGACCCAGCTCGTCGCGTACTCCTGGTGCGCGCGCACGAGGCCGAACGTGAAGAGCGCGGCGAGGTACACCTTGAAGAACGGCGCGTAGCTCGCGACCTCCGCGGGCTTGGGCGCGTCGGGGCGCTTCGAAATCTTCACCTCGAGCGCGGTCTGCACGCCGAGCATGCGCATGCACACGTACGCGGACGCGAGCTCGAAGCCGAGCGCGATCGCGGCGAGCATCTGCGGACCGAGCGAAAAACCGAGGGCGCGCACGCACGCGAGCGCGACGAAGCCGCCGACCTCGTAGCTGATCGCGTTGAGCAAGAACCCGGTCTTGGCGAAGGCAGGGTTCAGGTGGCGCGCGGTGAGCTCGTCGGTGGTCCAGCGCAGCGCGAGGAAGCCGAAGCTCGTGATGAGCGTCCATGCGGCGGCGCGGAAGGCTCCGTCGGGGAGGACCGAAATGACCGCGAGCGCCACGAGCCCATGGAGGGCCGAGAACGCCGTGACGAAGTTCGCGAGCTTGCCCGGTCGCAGTCGCGCCCAGCGGTAGAACACGGGAAAGACGAGGCCCGCGAGCACCGTGCTCCACAGGGCGACGATGGGACGTGCGCGCGAGAGCACGTAAGCGTCGGAGCCGAGGCGCGAGAGCGTGAGCGCGGCGCCGTTGAGGGCGCCGAGGGCCAGGAGCGTGCGCCGGCTGGAGGAGAGGTCGGACATCAGGGAGCGTGGCGCGAACGTGTCGCTTCGGTAACGCTACGGGAAAGCGCCGCAGCCGCAACCACGACGACCGCGAAAAGAGTGCCTTCACGCGCGCTTGCGCCCGTCGCCAAGAGCGCGCAGACGGCCAGGCTCGCGCATGCCATCGCACGGTCGACGACGCGCGGCGAGAGCTTCGCGAGCGCGAGCGCGCTGCTCACGTATTGCCCGACGACCGCGAGCGTCGCGAGCGCGAACAGACTCGCGAGTGAGTCCGCGATCACGAGCGCCCCCACGCCCACTTCCGTAAGCACCCATGCACCACGGAGGCCGAGGCGCGGGCTCGTCGCCGCGAGGTAGCGAGGGGTCATCGCGACCATCGCGAACGCGATGCCGCCCGCGGAGATCCTCGCGAGAGGGCCGATCGCGGCGCCCGCGGCCACAGTGCCACGGGAGAGGAGCCCAGCGTAAAGCACGGCAGCCGCGACGAACGCGAGGACCATCGCGCGCGCCGCTTGCCCGCGGCCGGCGAGCATCGAGGTGACTTCAAAGCCCTGAAAACAAAAGGCGGCGACGAGCACGGCGGAGGCCGAAGGCCAGGAGAACGCCGCCTCGAGAGACGACGTGCCCGGTTCCCGCGCGACGAGCAACCAGGCGACCGCGGCGACCTTCGTGCCCGTGAGCAGCGACCATCCGTGCGCCGAGACGGTCAAGCCGCGCGAGGCCACGAGCCCAAACGCGAGCAACGCCACGAGCGCGCCCGCCTGCGCGTGATTCGGGGCGAGGCCCTCCGCAAAGCCTCGCAGCACCGCGGCGGTGCTCGCGAGCGCGGAGAGCGACGCCACGGCTCCGACGACGAACGCCGCATGCTCACCAAACGCCCGGCGCGCGTGGGCCACGGGACCACCGTCATGAGGCACGCGCTGCGCGAGGGCGGCGAACACGAAGACGCTCGGCGCAAAGGCCGCGAACGCGAGCACGAACGCAGGCAGCACGGCCCCTCGCCCGCCTTCGGCCTCGATGGCGGAGGGAGCGAAGAAGATGCCCACGCCCACGACGCCATTCAGCGCGAGCGCCGCGAGTGCAAGGAGAGAGAGCGGCACGGCGTCGCGCGAGGCGTCGGT